>JALHUC010000142.1 GCA_022865845.1 bacterium
GATCCCCATCACAAAATGGTCTTTCCTTGGGCTGATGCTCCTTTCCCTTGTCAACTGGGCGGCTGCTGTCGTCTATTATTACCATGACCTGTATACCTGAATGAAATTGAGGATTAAGGGTTCCGGATTGATAATAGTGATTCCGAATTGAGAATTCAGGATTGAGAATTTAATCGCATAATTTTTGCAGGCAGATAATCCGTTACGCACATCTATTCCCATTTTAGCCAGTTATCATACATTTTTAATTGCTAGCTACTTTCATTTTGAATATTGAATATTGAATTCTGCTTACGAAGGAGGACTTTTTGATGCTACTCAAGACCGTTGGTCCCGGAGAATCCACAGGGGAGATGGAAAAAATCTATCAGGCCTTTATGGATACGGTGGGTATGGTGCCTCCTCCCTTTCTCATGTACAGCGCAAGCCCTGGCATCCAGGCGCTGCAGGCAGATACGATACAATACTACAGGGAAAGATCCAGCCTGAGCCCTTTGCTTATGGCTCTTATCAGGTACCTTACTGCCGCAGCACTGGAAATGGAACCGTGTGTAGAATTCAATGCCAAGGCTCTTACAGTGCACGGACTGACGGAGGTGCAGGTCGCTGATCTTAAGATGAACCCGGCTGCTGCGCCCCTTGATGAAAAAGATGGATGGCTGCTTGCTTTCGTCATCAAGGCAGTCCGAACCCCGGAGTCGGTCTCGGAGAGCCACGTTAAAAAACTCAGGCACCTGGGCTGGACCGATACAGATATTTTCGATGCGCTTTACATCTCCTGTATGATGGTGGGGATGGGGACAATGATGAAGGCGCTGAAGTTTGGAGAAGAATAGGGAATAGGGAAGGAGGGAGTAGGAAGGATAACCTTATTCGCAGAACGCATAACGCAGAACGCAGAAGGAAGAGCTTTCTGCCTGTCATCGCGAACTCTAAAATAATCCTATTTCCGAATACTTCCTCCCCCTACTTGGCACGGCGTAGCTTGATGCGAAGACGGCTGAGGGGGGAGGACCGAGGTGGGGGTGATTGGGATTTAACCGTGTGACTCGTCACGGCGTAGCCTGGAAGGCGAAGACGGAAGCGATCCCGATAATAGAGATTGCCGCGCCCACGAGAAAATACTGGGCTCGCAATGACAGAATGGGGTCATCGAAAATTACATGTCACGATGCTTTTTGAGATTTGAGATTTGAGATTTGAGATTTGAGATTTGAAATCTGGAATTTGGAATTAGCTTTTACGGTCCCATCCTCACTATCAACTCCAGATCCCTCGTCTGGCGATCGACTGTGATCGTGGTGCCAACGGGCGCCATCCCGGACGCGGTTACGAGAAGATCGTAGGTAAAGGTAGTTTCCGTATCATAGGGCTCCACCGTGCCAACGTCCTGCCCCTCGCAATCAGCGGAGAACCCGGTGAGAAATGAGGTATCGTTCCAGAAGGCCTGACCTGCAGAGTCTGTTACACGGGTGTTGATGGAGTTAGAGGCGCCGGTGTCGATATATACCGTGGCACCGGGTACCGGGCTGCTGTCGGCGTCCAGAAGGACTGTCATCTGGACTGTGACGATGTAGTCGCAGGGATCATCGTTATTCCCGCCAGAACA
>JALHUC010000143.1 GCA_022865845.1 bacterium
ATCACTTCTGGAGGCCGGTCATGAACCGGCCGTCAGGCGTTTTGACCGAAAGACCGAAACGGCAGAGGACTCAGCAATGATGCTTGGGGTTGAAGTAGCCAGGATCGTCAAATCCATGGTTTTTTCAGCCCAGGATGAACCAGTAGTTGCCCTGATCTCTGGAAACCGCAGGGCTGATATGAAGGCCATCGCTCGCGTTTTGGAAGTGAAGAAGGTGAGAATGGCAGATCCAGATATGGTTCAAATGTGGACCGGTTTTACGGTGGGCGCTGTGCCCCCGGTGGGGCACTTACGGGAAATTCCCGTCCTGATGGATGAAGAGGTTCCCCGGGACGGGAATATCTATCCCGCGGCCGGGGAGAACAACAACGCCTTTGAAACGACTTTCGAAATGCTTCAGAAATTAACCGATGCTAAAGTATGTGCCATTTCGAAAGAAGGTTGATCTCAAATCTCATATCACAACTTCATTATAAAAAATTCGCATCAGTTGATTGAATCTGGCTTCTGAGATCTGAGATTATATCTTTAATACCTCCAACAACTCCGTGATGATCTTCGCGGTTAATCCCCAGACAGGTTTTCCGTTCACAGGGTAGATCGGCGGCGGCAGTTCGAAGGAGTTATCCCCTGTGATCACCTCATTTACCAGGGTGTTCAGAGTAGCAGTGTGAGTGCCCTGAACCTCAATAGGGTCCGGGGAGAAGCTGTAGGGGTATGGGATTATGCCCACAAACGGCTTGACTGTAAGCTCAGAAACGATGGTTTGGCGTTGCGAGAGCTCACCGATGATCTCAACATCTTCATGAAACAGGTTGATCTCCTCTTCCGACTCGCGCAGTGCTGTCTGCAGCAGGTCTCCGCCGTCACCGGATTCGATCATACCGCCCGGGAACCCCATCTGTCCCCTGTGCAGCCCTGTTGTCTCAGACCTATGGATCAGAACCAGGCCGATATTGCCGTTGTACTCATAAAGAGGAATGAGCACAGCTGAATTGGCTTTCTGGTGAAGTTCATGGGGCTGGTGATCTTTGAATGCGTCTCTTATCTTTCGCAGCATAAAGGTTATTGTATCGGGTGCATTTGCTTTGGTCACGGGAAAAGCTCCAAGACCCGTTGATGGTCATGAATAACCGTGTTAAGGTTCAAATCCAATCCGGATGGACAGTTTACGGTTAACGGTTTACAGTCCACGGTTAAGGCTGGAAAATGGGGGAAATAGGGCCGGTATCGACCACTTTTCACCATTCACTCTTCACTTTTCACAGGAACTAGCTATGAAAATTCTCATCACCGATTCCATTGATCAGGAGGGTGTCGACATTCTCAGTTCCCAGGAGGGTTTTGAGGTTGTTGTAGACCTTTCTCTTAAGGGAGATAAGCTTGCGGAGAATATCGGACCCTATCATGCTCTTATTACGAGAAGCGGGACCGATGTGACTGCGGGAATCCTGGAAAAGGCCCAGAACCTGAAGGTCATCGGAAGAGCCGGTGTGGGCGTGGATAACGTTGATATTGAAGCGGCCTCCCGGAAGGGTGTTGTTGTCCTGAACGCCCCTACCGGGAATACTCTGGCAGCCACTGAGCATACCCTGGCCATGATGCTGGGCGCAGTGAGAAAACTGCCCTTCGCCCATCAATCCCTGGAGAGCGGTCAATGGGACCGCAAAAAGTTCATGGGGATCCAGCTTTACAAGAAAACCCTTGGTATCGTTGGCCTGGGGCGCATCGGGAGCGAAGTGGCGCGAAGAGCGCTTTCTTTCGATATGAGTATTCTTGCCTACGATCCCTACATTAAGAGGGAAAAGGCGGAGAAGGTTGGCGTTGAGCTGGTGGAGAGCCTGGACGAGCTTCTCCAGCGGTCCGATATCATCACCTTCCACGTACCTCTCACCGAAGAAACAACTGAGCTAATTGGAGAGAGAGAGTTCAAGGTGATGAAGAACAAGGTGGTCCTGATCAACTGCGCCAGAGGCGGCATTGTGGATGAATCTGCACTGGCAAGGTTCCTTGCAAGCGGCAAAGTGAGCATGGCGGCGGTGGATGTTTTTTCAAAGGAGCCGTTGCCAGATGATTCTCCCCTTCACGGAGTACCCAACCTCATCCTCACCCCACACCTTGGAGCTAACACGGAGGAAGCCCAGAAGAATGTTTCGGTGATCATCGCTCAACAGGTTATCAATGTGTTGAAGGGGAGTTCTTATGAGAACGCTGTTAACCTGCCCTACGTCAGGGGTCGTTTGTCACCTGAGCTTCAGGCTTATTTCGATCTCTCCGAAAAGATGGGGCGGTTCATTTCACAGTTCGCAGCTGGCCGGATCGAGGAGGTCCATGTCACCCTGGTGGGATCACTGTTCGCCGAGGATGTCTCTGAAAAGGTCTTCGATTCCCCCTTCCGCTATCAGCCCTACACCTTTGCGGTTCTGAAGGGGCTCATGGAAAGAAATCAGCAGGAAGCGGCAACCTTTATCAGCGCTCCCTATTTCGCCAGGGAGAGAGGGATATCCATTACAGAGGCGAAGGCTGACCGGGTCAAAAACTACAGCGATCTCATTTCCGTCAAGGTCGTCACTGACAAGGGAAACAGCACGGTTGAAGGAACTGTGTTCGCCGATCTGCGCGGCAGGGTCACTGCGGTGGACCAGTTCCGCGTTGACCTCGTTGCCGAGGGAACGTTCCTGTTTTTTACTAACCAGGACAGGCCAGGAGTTATCGGAAAGGTGGGAACCATCCTTGGGAAGAACCGGATCAACGTGGCGGGGTTCTACCTGGGAAGGGAGAGTTATCAGGGGAGCGCTGTAGGGTTTGTTGCCCTGGATGGGAGGATGCCGGAAGGGGTTTTGAAGGAGATCGTTGATCTGGAAGAAATACTTGCCGCGAAGGAAATAGTGCTCTAAAGGCAGTACCCAGTACCCAGTACCCAGTACCCAGTACCCAGTACCCAGTACCGGACTATGCTACACTTCTCCCAAAGGAGATATGTCATGAATAAACTCACTCCCCTACTATTACTATTACCATTGCTATTACTTGCCTTCCCTTCCCCCTCCCACGCAGTTGTGGAGTTAGGGGTGGGTTTCGGACTCGTCTCCTTCGAAGATGACCTGGATGGAGTGGACACCGATATGGGTACTACTATCGAAGCTACTTTTGGGTCGGGTGCAATCCGTCTCATGGTCGCCATGCAGGACAGTTCCCACGACCAGGGAGACTACAATGCCGTCATGGGCGGGCCTGCGTGGGTCATGGACATGGGAGGGTTTTCCACCCGGATCTACGCTCTCATCTCGGCTCACGAGTTCGAAAATATCGACGGTGCAGGTGTGACCCTGGGCGGTGGGATTGGCTGGCCTGTCTTCCCTTCGGCCAGCCTCGGGTTCGATCTTCACCTGAGCCGCTGGGAAGGGGATGGTTTAGATGTGGGGACGGGAACTCTTCAGATTCTGCTGCGTGTTGGTTTTTAGCAGAATCTGAAGAGTTCCAGGTTTCAAGTTCCAGGTTCCAGGTAAAAATAAAGGCCGGGGTGTATCACCCGGCCTTTATTTATTTTCTTCTCTTTGCAGGTAGATCTTAAGTCTTTTTGTTGCCTCATCTTGGAACCCGGAAGCTGGAACTTGGAACAGTAAATCTTCTTGCTTCAGAAAATTACGGAACGCTTAGTGCGGAAATGCTCGAAGCAAGAAGATTTACCACGTACACCGGGTTGTGATACCCCAGGCTCCTATCCCCCACCACGAAATCATAGTTGTAGGCGGCGGCCCTTTCGGTGGTCGTTCTCGAGGCCATCTGGGTCAGGTCGAAAAGACCCTGGCTGTCATCGAAGAGTACTCCTGCTCCAGTGAGATCGTCTTTCAGGTTGCTTAACATTCCCCGGATTTCAGCTTGCAGCGGTTCAACTGTCCCATCGAGGTCGTGGTCAATACCCGGCTGCCCCGCCACCGAATAGTAGATCGACCCGAAATTGAAGGAGGCCAGGGTTGAGTCCTCATAAGACGGGTTGGTGCCACCGGACAGAAGGAAGTCGGTTTCCTGATGGCAGCCGCCCAGCCCGTAACTTGACAGACAATTCTCTACCCGCGGGACGAACCTGTGTCCTGTGGTGGCCTTGAGTGGAAACTCGGTGAGATTCTCCTCGGGCACAAAAAGGTAGTGGCAGCCGGCGCATCCTTCCGGGACGTTGCTTGTGCCGGCGTGGGCTGAGTCAGACCCGATGAACCCTGGCAGGGATTCGACACCTCGCAGGGAATCGTTTGCAGCGTTTTTTACGCCCTCGAATATCTCTTTCTGAGGGTGCCTGGGGATCTCGAGATCACTGGTACCGGTCTGGCCTGACCCCACATCCGACGTCAGTTGCCGCACGTTATGACACTTGACGCAGAGGTTGGCCATGCTCTGGGTACCGGTGGCGGCCCCGTCCAGCGCACGTACAAGCACGCCCGGTTCGTGGGATGGATGGCAGGAGACGCATGAGACCTGTGGAAGAGCAGCGCTGCCGGGGGTGTTTGATGGGTCCTCAATGTCGGTGTCCCCTGTCTCTGAGATGATCCGATCGATGATCGCCTGGCTGGACGCCCAGGATGTGTCACCCATGACGTAGTAGGTCACGAACCCCTCAACTGTGTGGCAGACGGCACATGGAACGCCGCGGACTGTGCTGGTCATCATGCCCTGGGCGGTCTCTACGATCAGGGAGTCGGAATGTCCGTCATCGATATAAAAACCCTGTCCATCGCCCCCGTACCACTCTGGATACTGGTTGGCCAGGACATTGTTCAGGGAAGACCCTCCCGCGTGTTGGTCCGGACTGTGACAGGGGCCGCAGGATGTGGTGTGATAAGGGTTTCCCAGGCTGGGGAATACAGTACTTGGCATCGGTTCCCTGTGCTGACCGTAGTATAGGGTCGTTCCCATGTAAGCGTAGTGTTCCATGCCGGAACCGTGGCATGCTTCACAACCTATCAACGGTTTATAGGTGAGACCGAGGGCATTGTGAACGCTGTCGGCAATGATGCCTGTCGAAGTGGCCGTAAAAAGAAGAGAATAATCGGAACTGTCACTTATCGGATCGTGACAGTCCGTACAGGTTCCAGTAATAGAGGCCGATACGGCGTCGACGTTCCCGTGGAACCCCAGGGCCCATGAGATAGCTGGATTGATGCCTGTTGTTACGACCGTGGAATCATGGCATCCGGAATACAGACACTCTACGGTGCCCTTTTCCACCGGGGAAGGGATCCCTTCCCCGGAATCCTTGGGGTTAAACCCGCACCCGGTAAAGGCCAGGAATGCCGATAGCAGGCCTACTATAATGCGTACCATCAATGACATTTCGCGCAG
>JALHUC010000144.1 GCA_022865845.1 bacterium
ACCACTCCATCCTCGTGGTCGCCCTGAAACACCCCGGTGACAAACCCGACCTCGACTATTTTATCAAGAGGGACGGCGCCCGGTTCGGCAACTCGGAAGGGAACCGGCGCCTTATGGACATATCGGACCGCATCGGCCGGTGGCTAACGGAGGAAGGGATCACGTCTCGAGACCTGCACTACTACGTGGAAAGGGGCGGCGTGTTCCTCAAGGGGGCCGCAGTTCTGGCAGGCCTGGGGTCCATCGGCGTGAACAACCTGCTTATCCACCCAGGTTTCGGACCACGGATCAGGTTCCGGGCTCACCTGGTTGACGCTCCCCTCACCCCTTCCGTTCCGCTTGATTTCGAACCGTGCATGGATTGCCAAAGGCCCTGTCTCAATGTCTGTCCTGAAGAGGCCCTCGATCATACCGGCTACCTCACGGGCAGGTGCCAGGTCCGATTGGACCGCAACGCCGCAGAGGCAGTGATCCTTCCTGCAGAGGAGGACAAGCCCGCCGCTCGGGAGAGCCACTGCTGCAGGAAGTGTGAACTTTCCTGCTCTTATACAGGGACTTTTGAGATAGCCGGCCGACAATGAGCAGTCTTTTCCCGGATAAAAATTTGCGTAGTCTGGAAAAAATGATCAAACAGATCGCGCAGGAGGGCGGAGCCGCCATGGTGGGTATCGCCACCAGTGAACGGTTGACAGATTTCCCAGACTCAGGTGACCCAGCATATCTGCTCCCATCGACACGTTCCATAGTCTCTTTCGCCATCCCCCTGGACAAGGCTGTCATGCGTGAATACTTCAGCAAGAGGGACTGGGCGTCCTATGGTGCCAATCAGAAGAAAATCCTCCAGACCCTGTACGGAATAAACGACCTTCTGGTCCGCTTTCTGAGGGAGAAAGGACACGAAGCTCTTGCGGTGGACGGCAACTGCGTGTACCGCTCCGAGGCAGGGGCCAATGACATTACCGAGTTGACCGAGTTTGTGCCGGACTTTTCCCACCAGTACGCGGCCGTGGCCGCCGGGCTGGGGAGGCTGGGTTGGAGCGGTAACCTTCTCACCCCCGAATACGGTGCTTCCGTACTCCTGGGCAGCGTCCTCACATCTGCCGAGCTACAGCCCGATCCCTTGTGTGAAGAGAACCCCTGCGACCGATGTGGTTACTGTACTCTCGTGTGCCCTGTAGAGATGATGGACAGAAAGAAGAGCGACAAGGCCGCTATAGCCGGGATCACCGAAGAGATCGCTGTGAGAAGGCCACACACCTGCTGCTGGATCGGGTGTGCCGACTATCACGGCCTCTCCCCTGATGGGAAATGGTCCAATTGGAGCCCTTACCGGGTCGACTACCCCCTGCCGACGGTCAAAACTGTGCTGGACGCCCTTTGCGTCACACTGCGCAAGGCGGACCCCGAGATCAAACTGGAACCGAACCAGTACACCGATTACAGAGCCGTGACCTTCGATCCCCATTGGCACTTCAGCGCCACCTGCGGCAACTGCGCCAACATCTGCTGGAAGGACCGAGAAGACCGTGAGGAGAACATGCGCCTCATTCTCGATTCCGGGGTTGTGGTGCTCAACTCGGACGGCACGCGGGAGGCTACCCGGGAAGAGATCCTGGAGCTCGAGACCCCCTAC
>JALHUC010000145.1 GCA_022865845.1 bacterium
ACAAGTCGCCGTAACAAGTCGCGCACTCTGCGTTAAAACAATGCCGCTTTTATAGGAAACGCGCTTCTGACTTAAGATCTTGCCCTTTCGCCTAGTCGCTCCGTCGCCCGTTCGAGTTTTACCGATCATGGATTACCGATTACCGATCACCCGGTTATTCTCCGCGTCGTCGTGTCTCCGCGCTTGCCACGCCGAAGCTTTAGCGAAGGCGGGTCACCGCTTCCGATGGTTTTCCCCCAGCAGCCCCTCCACCCCCTCAACCCATCCGGGAAAATCGGTGACGTAGTTATATCCACAGACCGTGTTGATCGTCCGACCGCTCAGTAGATCGAGAAGCCTCTGTCCGCCTGTTGCTGTCTTGCCCGCAGGCCCGAAGCGGTTGAACATCCGGACCCTGCCTTCCTTCATAAAGATGTAATCACAAATAAAAAGAACATCCTCAAAAAGGTAGAAAGTAAACCCCGGTGTGTGGCCGTCAATAGGGTAAGCCTCAAGACCGTTTTCCACGAACCCCCTATCAAAGGTGTTGTCGAAGACAAATCCCCGGGTAAGGTCGTTGTCTGAATCCAGCCTATGGATCCGGACCTTGGAACCCAATTCAGACCTGTAAAGGTTGCTCGCTCCCAGGAAATGGTGGTGCGTAAAGATTATGTGATCGAGGGGTGGAAAAGTAGGATCGAAAGTAGAAGGGCAGTCGATCATAATGACGCCTGCTCCCGTATCGACCGTGTAAGCCGCGTGTTCAAGGCCAAGAGATGGCGATGAATTGAGCCTTGTGACACTGTCGTTTACAGGGGTCTGAACCACACTGAAGCGCTCAGAACACTCTCTGGCGGTAATGAAATTCTTGCTGTGAGCACCGCAGAAGGGGCAGTTATCTGGAAGGTAACCAACCATATTATAGCCGCACACGAGACAGACGTACTGTTGTTCCATGGGGAACCTCCGAAGAGCAGGTGTCAAGGTGTCTGGAGTCATAAATTCTGAAGGAGGAATAGGGAAGGAGGGAGGAGGAATAAGGCGCTTTACTTCATCCTACATCCTTCTTCCTTCTGGTAGAATCTGGTCCAGGGTTACCGATCACCGATTACCGATCACCGCCTTTTCCCCTACTCATCTGACACTTTGGTGATGCCTATTGTTGCCCCTTCCCTGCCCTTTAGGAATGCATCCAAATTTCCCGAGACAGCAATTCTCGCAGTCAGAGGCCTTGACACCGGCAGGTCTTCAGTAACGCTATACCTGGTAAAGTGCAGGCCGTGATCGTTCCTCCCCCAGAAACCTGATCCTTTGACGGGTCCATCCCTGTAAAGCAGCTTGTCCCCCTCGAGCACCTCCAGGAGAACCTGCAATTCCTGCTCTATCTTACCGAAGGGGGCTTTCCCAGGTACGGATATCTCAACGGCATGATGGCCTACGTACTTATGGCCAAAATCAAGGGTGTATTCGCTCCGTCCTTCGGCCAGTTCCTTTACCGCCAGGGGGATGTACAGATCTTCCGGGGGGAATATCAGACTGAGAATCGGTCCCAACTCTGCAAGATACTTCCCCTGTTGAATGGGAGTGCGCAGAAGGTAGAATCCGATCACAACAAGTACGGGAAGGGAATAGAAAGCTACCGGAACGGTTACGAGGGGCCGCCATGAGCGGGCACCCGACAGGTACATAAAACCTACCAGAAAAAGAGGAGCGATTAGGTAGATGAGAAGCGCAATTGTCATAATTCAGGATTGAGGATTTTGGATTGAGAATCAACAACTAAATCAAGTACCCAGTATCCAGTAGGAAGAGCAAAATACTGAACGTTGAATAAATGGCCGCCTGTAAATGGGCGGCCGTTCCTTTAATGGATTGACAGGAATGATTCAGAAGATTGATTTTTTGGGTACTGGTTACTGGGTACTGCTCTATTAATACCTATGCACCGTCACCTGCCCCTGCTTCACCCTTTTCTCAAGGTAGCGTTTCACACCCACCTTGATCGCCTCTCTCGTGGGGGGAAAGATGAGCGCAAAGCCAGTGAAGTCGGTGATGAACCCGGGGGTTATCAGAAGCGCTCCGCCGACGAGGAGCATGGCCCCGTTGACGAGATCATCACCTGGAACGGCCCCCTGCTGCATCTTCATCTGGATATTGCTGACGACCCTGAACCCCTGCTCCCGGGCGTAGTAGGCTCCCAGGATACCTGTGAAAATGATGATGAGAATGGTGTTAAGGGCACCAATCACTGAACCCACCTTGATGATGAGAAAAAGCTCAATGGCGGGAATAAGAGTAAAAAGAAGGAATAACCTGAAAAACAAATTGAACTCCTTTGTTTAGTATTAATACTAGTAGAAGTTGAAGTAGATGTGGGAGCCTGAACCAACTGTGACCACTGAGCTGTGCTGCTTACAATCACAGCATGGATCTTTCCTTCTACTTATACTTATACTCCTACTGCTATTATACTTTAATCATCCTCTACCAAAAAGAAAGGGCGGGTTATGACCGCCCAAAGATTGACTCGCTTCGCTCATGTTTCAAGTTTCATGTTTCAGGCTTTACTGATCACGGTTCACGAATCACAGCTCTTTCGCCAAGTCGCTCAGTCGCCCGCTCGGCATGGTTTTGCCAATTCTCCAGGATTCTGGATTCTGGCTCCTGGATGCTGTTTCCCCCCGCGTCTGATCCCTAGTGCTCCAGGGATATCTCCTGAAAACCCAGCCAGAAGCCGGTCCCCATGAGGGAATCCAGTTCGGCCTGGATGATCTGAACGTGACTTGCCTCGATCTCGATGAGACTCTGATAAAAGGCCCTGGCATTTTCGTCCCCGGCCTCTGCAGCCTGGGCTGTGTAGAACTGCACAGCTTTTATTTCAAACTCCAGTGCTTCTTCGAGAGCTCTGAGGTCATCAAAACCTTCCTGGGCTTCCTCCGGTACATCGGGGAAGATGATCTTTTCCCTGGGTGTGACACCGAACTTATTCACCGCTTCTTCGTAAGTCATCCAGGGCTCATTGTTGGTCAACGATTCAAATACCGTCGCGATCACGCCCATGTGCTCGATCTCATCTTTTGCCAGGTGTTCGAACACTTCCTGCCCTTTGGGGTCCTTGCTGCTCTTCGCAGCGACCTTGTAGAACAGGTAGCCTTTTTTCTCAGTATCCAAGGCGATCTGGAGAGCTTCCACCTGGGCCTCTCTTTTTTCTGACATGCTTTCTACCTCCTTGCCCCTCCATTATGAACTTTTCAGCATCCCATCAACAATGGTAGCCTCTTAAATAGTTCATCAATAGCTCAAAGCTCTTTACGCAAGTTCAATAACAGCTCCAGATGTTTGATCTCCTCCAGGTGCAGCCGATGGAATATGTCCTTTCCCTGTTGGTCCTGGGTGGAATCCCTCAAAAAAGCGAAATAATCACGTGCCCTCTCCTCGGCAAGGATACCGATATCCACAGCCCTGTGCGTGTCCTTCATGGACCTGGCAAACTCCACAGCCTTGTCGGGGGCGGGGAAAACAGGTTGTTTTTCGACGCCCCTGAGGTATTCCGCCATCATTTCCTGATCCTCGTCCCTGTACCACTCGGGGGCGAACATGGGCTCGATCTCTTCCCTGATAATTCTTTTGTGCTCTATCTCTGCCTCGGCCAGGTGGGAAAAAAGGTTCTTCACCCTGTGGTCCGTCGAAGCCTCGGCCACCCTTGAATAAAAGGCGTATCCATCGTCCTCCAGCTGAACCCCAAGCATGACCGCTTCATATGGACCGTATGCTGTTTTCCTCTCCATAATGTTCCTCCTCCAGATACGTGTTTATGTACAAGTGAATATAACCACATGGGAGCATTTTATCAAATGAACAGATGGAAGAAAAGCGGTGAACCCCGTTGCAGGTACGGAATCACCGCTTTTCTGTTGGTAAATGTCTGCAGACAGCTACAGGCTTAAAGCTGCTCTTATGCTGCTGACTGTTCCAGGGTTCTTTCCTCAACGAAATCCCCCTTGATGCCGACCCGATATAGGGTCGTTGGAATATTGGCCCCGCTCTGCCTGAGTGCCTCCTGCGTCAACTGGACGAGGCCAGTACAGCATGGAACCTCCATGTAAACTACGCTGATCGAATTGATGTTGTTCTCCCTGAACATATGGCTGAGCTTCTCTACATAGACCTGAGTATCGTCAAGTTTGGGGCAACCAACGAGGAGTGTCTTACCCTCCATAAACCGGCGGTGAAAATCCCCGTAGGCAAAGGGTGCGCAATCAGCCGCAAGGAGCAGATCTGCACCATCGAGATAGGGAGCCTTGGGGGGAACGAGCATGATCTGGACCGGCCAGTTGCCAAGCCTGGAAGCCACGGGTCCCGCCTGGTCGGCCGGGGGTGAAGCCTTGGGCGCATCAAAACTCTGGGACCGCGATCCCGGACAGCCGCCCATTTTGGGAGTAAGCGGAACTGCAGCCGTTTCAGACCGATCGAAGCTCTGGGAAAGTGTCCCTGAACATCCACAGGCCAGATCCTCGACTTTATCGTCAGACGCTGCACAATCCTGCGTTCCAGCACCCGCGTCATTGTGACCGTGGGGAAGAGGATCCTTGCCCAGGTCTTTTAGGCGCTCATTGACAGCACCTTCGTCATACTCATCGGCATCCCGATCTACCATTGTTATCGCGTCCTGGGGGCAGGAGCCAAGGCACGCGCCCAACCCGTCGCAATAGATATCGCTTACCAGCTTGGCCTTTCCATCCACTATCTGGAGGGCGCCCTCAGCGCAATCGGGCACGCACAATCCGCATCCGTCACACTTGTCTTCATCGATCTGAACCATTGTTCTGACTGCCATTTTATCCTCCTTGAAATCAGTAATCGGTTATCGGTAATCAGCTATCAGTAAAAGAACTTTATTCATCCTGCTTGGCTCTAATATAACAACAAACCGGATTAGATAAAGGATGACCATGCTCAAAACGCTTGAAAACAAGGGTTTTTTGACCCTCGTCAAATTGCAGCGCCCTTAGAGAACAAAAGTGAGCTATTGGAAGGTATTTTTATGGAAGTGGCAGATTGTAAAATCAAGTGAGCCCGGGAGATAACCTCCCGGGCTCAAAATGTCTAAACGCTTTTTAATTTTTTCCGATCACTGATTACCGATTACTGATCACCGATCCTATGCTTTCCAATGTCCATGAAGGTTACAGTATTCCCGGACCATAGTGACATCCGCAGCTTTTACACAGAAGGTCGCTTCAGGAGCGCCGCCGGGTGACAGATATTCTGTGTATGACCTGCCGCCAGCCACAACCTCGATCCACTCGATGTAATGGTCATCACCCATGGGATGTGGGACGCTTCCCACAGTAACCTTGATGCCGTGCTCCAGCTCCTCAACAACCGGAACATGCTTTTCCACGGCAGCATCGGTCGTGTTTTCAACCAGGAGGTTCATGGGCTGACCGCAGCAGACCAACTCCCCGCCGCCTCCATGGACCACCTCCACGATGTTGCCGCAAAGATCACATTTATAAACCTGCAGTCTCTCTGCCATAGTCATTCTCCTTTCAAAGGGGCGCTTAAGCGCTCCAGTTCCTGGTTCCTGGTTCCTGGTTCCTGGTTCCTGGTTCCTGGAAATAAAATACCAGGCACCAGGTACTAAGTACTAAGTACTAGGTCCTGCTCTTCACCAATTCTCACACAGCTGTTCAAAATGGTCCCTGGGATGGGCACACGCCGGGCACGCATCAGGGGCCTGAGTCCCCTCATGAACGTAGCCACAGTTAAGGCAACGCCATGTAACCTCCTCATCCCTGGCGAATACCTTGCCCTTCTCAATATTATGCTTAAGAGCCAGGTACCGCTTCTCATGCTGCTTTTCAGCTATTACAATGGCTTCGAATACCTGGGCAATCTCCTCGAATCCTTCCTTCCGGGCGACCTTGGCGAAACCTGGGTACATCTCGGTCCACTCGTAGTTTTCCCCACCTGCGGCCGCCCCCAGGTTCGTGACAGTATCGGCAATAACTCCTGCCGGGAAGGATGCTGTAACCTCAACCTCACCACCCTCCAGGAACTTGAAAAACCTCTTTGCATGTTCCCTTTCCTGGTTGGCGGTCTCTTCAAAGATCTCCGCTATCTGACGATAGCCCTCTTTCCGGGCCTTACTGGCAAAGTAGGTGTACCTGTTCCTGGCTTGGGACTCGCCCGCAAAGGCGGTGAGGAGATTCTTTTCAGTTTGTGTATTTTTG
The DNA here is from genome assembly GCA_022865845.1 of bacterium. Lineage (GTDB taxonomy): Bacteria > BMS3Abin14 > BMS3Abin14 > BMS3Abin14 > BMS3Abin14 > JALHUC01. The sequence continues at coordinate 6,216 of JALHUC010000145.1, forward strand.
ACACTCATGGTGCTTCCTCCTTCTCCCGAAGATTAAGACTCGAAAATTAAGGCTCTCGGTCAATATTAACAGAGCTGAAGACTCTCTGCCTTAAATTGATTTATACCAGTTGGGGGCTCCAGTTGGGACCGAATACCAGGTCGCGTCATGGCAAAGTCGTATTTAACCGGGTCTTCAGGCTCCAGCTCCCGGAAAAAACCGGTTACCTCCAGCGCGCTTTTAAGGTCGGCCTGTTTGCGGGATGTCAAGCCAAGCTGAAAGCTGACACGGTGCATATGGACATCCATGGGAACAATTAGTTGGGCGGAAGAGGCCTGGGACCACGGGCCGGGGTCCACTTCATCCCGGCGCACCATCCAGCGAAGGTACAGGAACATGCGCTTGCAGGCGCTCCCCATGGAGGGGCAGGCCAGCAGACTGGAGTCCCTGCGCCCGGAAGCTGAGCGCAGCTTTGCAACAAAGCCGGTAAGGGCCGGGATCACGTCCGCATCCCCTTCTCCTGCTCCCTGTAGGAAACAGTTTTCAAGGGAGCCGAACTCATCCCTCAGAACAGCTATTCCCCTGAGAAGACATGCAAGCTCTTCCCCGGTTGTCCATCGGTGGCGAAATGAACCCAACGCTTCCAGAAGGTCTTTCCTGCTCATGGCTTTTAGATCAGCGGCTGGACGGCTGAGGACGTTAAAGACCTTTTCCAGACTTTTGAGGATATACCCCACATTCCCATAAGCCAGGCCGGAAGCTATGAGGCCTGCTACCTCCTGATCAGCCGGGTCCTTGAACTTGAGCACGAACTCCAGAGGATCGGGGTGAACAAACTCTCTCCGGTTCCAGGTCCTGTAAAGCTCCTCGAACCGCTCATGCATCTGGATGGGGGACAAGGGTTCCATAACCTGAAACTATATTACAACCTATCTTTTTTATCAAGATAAAAACAAATCAATTGAGTATGTTAATATGAATGCGATGTTTTCTCTCGCAGAGGCGCAGAGTTCGCAGAGGAAACCTAATGATCTTGGGATAAGCACGATTACTATATAAGCAATATTTTTCACCACAGAGTCACAGAGAGCACAGAGGAAGCCGGTGAGCTGGGTGAAGGCCAGTTTCTATAAAGGCGATGCTTAATCCAACACAAAGTACACAAAGTTACACAAAGA
>JALHUC010000011.1 GCA_022865845.1 bacterium
AGGCGATGCCGGAGAGGATCACCAGAGAGTTTCCCAGCAGGTCGAACCGTTCACTTCCGTACACCTTATAGGACCAAAGGGCATAATAGGGTTTGCGGCGAAGTTTCAGACCTTCGTGGACGTGCCGATGTTTGACTTCGGCTGTGATCGTGAATCGAGTCATTAACTGCCGCAGACGCGAGGCCTTTTCGTGCTCATTGAACAACCGCAGGTAACTGTAAACGATAGTGTTGACATAAAGCCCGTATCCAGCGACCCACTGCTCGTCGCGCCAGTCGCTTGTGGGCAGTTGGGCCACCATCACGCGGTCTTCGGGGCTTTGATAGTCCATCCATCTCATGCCCCTGTCAGCCGCTTCGGCGAGGAAGTCCGCCTCGCCGGTGGCCCTGCGAAAGCACCCAAGGGTCAGCAGGAACAGCGGCGTGGTGTCGCTGGCTCCCCGATCCTCCGGGTCGTGAACCAGGGACGAGATATGCCCCAGGTTAGACTGGTTCTTCGCCAGAACCTCCAGGACGCGACGAAGCCGTGATATAAGCCGTTCGTTACCGGATGCGAGGATGCCGAGACCGGCGATCATGAGGTCACGCGTGTAGGGCTCGGGATAGCCCCATCCGGCGGTTCGTGGTAGGCCATAGTATGGCCCACGGGCGTTATGGAGAAGAACCTCCAGTGCCGCGTTCTTGGCCTCGGTTGTGGGGTCGCTTCGTTGTTTCTTCATATCAGGATATCCCCAGACGGTCAGTCACTATTTGAACGAACTTTCTTGCTACAACACGGTAGTCAAAGAGCTCGACGACTCTCTTACGCGCCGCCTGTCCGAAATTCTGTCGCAGTTGGGCGTCGTCCATGAGGTCCATCATATAGTTGGCGATATCGTGAATGCTGGCGCGATAATCCGCTGTGCGAGCCTTCTTGAAGACCACGCGGTGCCCGGGCTCGTATCCTTCGTCTTGGCCAAGGGTGGTTTCCTTTAGCCGTATCTCCTGGGCGACTCCGGCCAGGAAGGCGGTCTTGCCGTGGACCAGCGTGTCCAGCATGGCCATGGCCTTGATGCCGATGACGGGTTTGCCGCACGCGCCGGCCTCTACCTGGGGCATGCCGAAGCCCTCCAGTCGCGACGGCGCCGCGTAAATGTCGCAGGCCGCCATCAGGTAGGGCATGAAGTTCCGCGAGAGCTTGCTGGCAGTGAAGACCACGTTCTTCTCGATTCCAAGGTGAGTGGCCAACTGCATGTCGTGGAGGTTCTGCTGGTCGGTCCTCGGCTGGGGCCAGACCTTGCAGACATATTTCCAATCGGGGGCCTTGGTATCTATGATTGCCAGGGCCTGCATGACTTCTTGTGCGCCCTTTGATGCCGCATCTCCACCCACTGTCAGGATCATGATCTGGTCGTCGCCAACCCCCAGTGTTTCGCGGACGGCCAAGACTTTCGGGGCATCCCGATCCCTCGGAATGAACGCATCGGTATCACAGCCTACAGGCAAGACTTCGATCTTGCCGGCATCCAATCCGTCACGCACGTACACCTTCTTGACCCAGTTGGACGTAACCAGGATCAGAGGCAAAGCGTTCAGAATCTCCAGATAGTTCCCCAAGTACCCATCCGCGACCAACCATGGCACCGGTTGTACGCCGTAGCGTTGTGGGTGAAGCACGAGATGCGGCGTGTGGCCCCAATAACCTATGCCGACTACCACGTCGGGCTCAAACCAGCGGTAGTACCATTCTTTCTCCTGCGCGGATTCTAAGTTGACCGCGCAGACATCCACGCCTATTTCTTTCAGGCCCTTGTAGAGCAGGTCGCCCTGGGTAGCCAACCCGCCCGGCGACGGGGGGTAGTCATACAACACCAGCACTTTCATCGGATATCCTCCTCACCCGGGCTTTCCCATCTGCGGAAAGCCTCAGGGGAAATACATGCGCATAGTTCAAATGAGTCTTCATCGTATCCGTACACTTCCCGGACAATTCGTCGTTTCTCGGAAAGTTGCTCCTCGCTCAGCTCGACGATTATATCAGCCTGGGGATCCGCGCAACATGTCTTGGTGCCTGCATCGCAATTGTAAGCGAATGTCCAAAGATCCTTGCATTCCAGGACTCCGTCATTGATCAGGTCAAGCACTTCGGCGTGCACTTCCTTGTGTCTTTGATGCCCGTATTCACCATTACTGCCATGTGTGATGCAAAGGCCCCAGGGTATTTGGGGTAAATGATCCCTGATTCGTCTGCCGATATCCATTCGGCTGTTGATTGGCTTGAGCGGGTCGCCGTCATCGAGATCGGTGATGAACCCTCTGACGCCTATCAGAGTGCAGACAGACTTGAATTTCGGGTACCGGTCCGGATCGTCTTTGCGAGACAGGCTCAAGACGGTCCATTCCCATTCGGGATGCAGCAGAATGAGACCTCCACTCCAGATAACCTCGTCATCGGGGTGGGCTACGATAATGGCGGCATTCATGGCGTTTCGCCTTCAACATGAAAATATATTCCATCCGCAATACAAGCAGCGTACGCACATTCAGGCAAACAAAGCGTTTTCCGCCTGATTGCGTTTCACGCCGTTGCGCACGTTTGGACCTACAGGACGATTCCCGCCCATTGGTTCAGGGCACGCTGCGTGTTGCTGACCGCAGGAATATCGGTAAAGTCATTAAGTTCTTCGATGGCCAGGGGCGACGTCGAGCACAGGCCTGAAATAGCATGGGGAACCAAACCGAATTTGTTCCGCAAAATATCGACGCCCGCTATGGCTCCCAGAGCATCGTGGGCTGTAAATACAAGCCGGTGGATTCGCGACTTGACCTGTTTCGTTGCGAGCAACATGGCCGTTTCCTGCTGTAGTATTCCGTCCGCAAATTCAACTACCCAGTAGTTTCCGGTGTGATAAAAAGTCCTTTTTTTGAGGCCAAACTATAGGCGATTCGGCCTTGTGTGTCAAGCCAAAGTCAACCTTCCCGCCTGATAGGCGGGATTGTGGAGGCAACTGGCTGGCTAAAAATGAGGTCAGGGGTTGGGAAGGGCATGGATGCCAAGGCAGTGAATCGGGGGCTTGATCTTGCCGGGAGAGCGGAAAATCGAGGAAATCTGGGTAGAGGTATCCCGTTAAACCCATCTCACAATTTAAAAATCAGGCGTGAATCTCCGTAGGGATTAGTGGGCCGCTGGTGAAAAGTTGACAAATGGATCAGGGAAAGTTAGCCTGCCTCCATGCCTCGAAAAGTCAGAGTAGATGCGCCCGGAGCATTGCACCACATGCTTATCCGGGGGATTGAGGGCAAGCCCATATTTAAAGACAAGATCGACTATGCGAACTTTATTGATCGGTTGAGCAAGGTTCTTGTAGAAACTGGCACTGACTGTTTTGAATGGGCGTCGATAACTGATCACGCCCATTTTCTTTTTAGAACTGGCATGGTTCCGATTTCCACCGTCATGCGAAGACTGCTCACAGGTTATGCTCATTTGCTCGAGATGGTTCGCTATATCCACCTCAACCCGATGCGGGCCGGTATCATTAAAGATCTGGGCGGGATATTTTGATCTGGATTCCAACATATGGACGTTGCCGGGTAGGCGGAGAAAAGTTTTCACGAGCGTCCCCCCAATTTCCCATTAAACCGGAAGAAATATTTCAACCCGGAAAGCAACCGGTAAAAGTCAAAGCAAGAAGCCTTTTCTGTTACTGGGCGGTTAGGGAGTTGGGGTTTACAATGGCGGATTTGGCTCCAAAGCTCAATATCTCGCAGCCGGCGGTCAGTATGAGTGCACGACGCGGAGAGCGAATAGCATCAGAAAATGGATATTCACTAATGGATGAAAAAATCTTATAATTTGAGCGGCCCGGCAGTCTCGAGACTTTCTAAAGAGGATTGAAGGGTTTTTGTAATCGGCTACAATATCGATTTGATGCCGGTAAGTGACCTTATTAACCGCCTATTAATAAAAGACAAACTGTGCTAAATGTGGGGTTTGTTGGTTAGGCTAACGAAGCAGTGATCATGCCTGAACGATTCGTCAGTGAAGTCATCAAACCTGTGGTTGCCACATGTGACACATCGCGCATGGCAGTCGGGGAACCTGGACTCCCGCGTGAGTTCGTGTGGCGAGGTCGAACCATTAAGATTGTGGCCGTACTGCGCACCTGGCGTGAAACCGGGAAATGTCGCCACGGCAGTCCCGAGTTATACGTTCGCAAGCACTGGTTCGAGGTCGCCACGACCTCCAACAGCACGATGAAAATCTATTTCGATAGGCAGCCTCGCGGTGGACGCAAGAGCGATAGATGGTGGCTTTTTTCCATTTGTGAGTCAGAGGAATAAATCCCCAAAATTTAGACAAATTATGATCGAGTGGTCATCGTTGCCGAGAATTTGAACACTGGCGCGAAAAAACGCGTCAGAAATTATCTTCAAAAAGAGAAGGAAGGAGAATTCATGGGAAAGAAATACACTCCGGAAGACGAGATGGAGTTGTTAAAAGAGCAACTACCCACCGTGGCGAACGCCTTCGGAGCCCTTCGTGACGAAGCGACCAAAGACGGCGTATTGAGTGCCAGAACGAAGAGACTGATGATGGTAGCGGTTTCAGTGGCGCAGCGCTGCGAACCTTGCATCCGAACACATGTAACGGAATAACCCAGACTGATCTCTCGATTTGGCTGCTGAATGGAACATCGTTATGCAACAGACCCAAATTACCGCTTACTTGGCTCCAAAGGGTTTTGTCAATCAGGCTGCAGCGGAACTGAAGGGAGTGCAAGCCGTTCACGGCAGACTGGTCATTGCCAGCGGGCCGCCGCAAACTTCCTGCTGGGCTCAGAACACCTGGCTGGAGCCTCGCACACTCCGGATACGGTCCATTACGGACGGCGCCAAAGCCCTGCGTGCCATCCAGCGCAACTGGATCATGTATTCGTTTCGCTGGCATCGTCGCTCCACGTTAATTCAGGAGAAACTTCCGTACGTTTCGGCACGGCCATTGCGATTCCCGGAACCTGTCCCTCAAAGCCCGCTGGGATCCTGGACCTTGTTGGCGCCCGACCTCGTTCTCGCGCCAGCACGATGTTCAAGCGCCTTTCCTCACGGAGAGGTGCGGTTTGTAGAAAGCAAGCAGGGGCCGCCGTGCCGGGCGTAACATTTCGAAAGGGAAACGCGTTTTCAATTCTCCCGGATCAGGATAGCCGCTTAGACTGGATATTTTGCGATATGGCCTGTTATCCGGAAAAACTCCTGGAGTGGGTCTCTATTTGGCTGAATTCGGGAAAATGTCGCAATTTCGTATGCACGGTAAAGTTCCAGGGAAATTCCCATTATGGCGTTATCAAGAAATTTGCCGCTTTTCCGCATACTGCATTTCTCCATCTATCACACAACAAACACGAATTGACCTGGATTTCTCTTAATGTTTCTTCCCACAACTAAAAATGAGCTGAATGCTCTTGGCTGGAAGCCTCCGGACGTCATACTGATAACAGGAGACACTTATGTGGATTCGCCGTTTATCGGCGTCGCGGTCATTGGAAAGGTACTGATAGATGCCGGTTTCACGGTAGGCATAATAGCGCAGCCCGATATCTTCAGTGGAAAAGATATCGGCCGGCTGGGGGAGCCGAATCTCTTCTGGGGCATTACTTCGGGATGCATGGACTCCATGATATCCAATTATACCCCGACGAATAAGCGGCGAAAGCGGGATGATCTGACCGGCGGCGGTCTAAATATCAGACGTCCGGATATGGCGGTTATCGCATACACCAATCTTGTCCGCCGATATTTTAAAAAGACAAACCCGATTGTTATCGGCGGGATTGAAGCGAGCCTGAGAC
>JALHUC010000146.1 GCA_022865845.1 bacterium
CAAAAAGCAGCAAAGCGGCGGATCTTCATTGTCATTCTCCCGGATCTATATTATCGGCGCCTTCCTCTCGTTCAAGCGCCCAGACTATCCTCCTGAAGATGCCCCTGACGATCCTGGCATCCTGGGAGGTGGAAACACCGTTGGTAAAAATCTCCTTCAGGTGAAGGAGAACCCTCTCCCTGGGGTTGCGGATAAAAAACCCGCTTTTTTCAAGAACTGCCGACACCTGTTCGATCATCTGGCCAAACTCTGACTCTGATGCATCACCAAAAGATCGCACCGATGGCAGCCCGTCTACTCCCATCCTCAATTCATAAGCAATGACCATAATGGCCTGTGCCAGGTTCAGGGACGGCTGTTTTTCATCCGCGGGTATGGATATTACCCCATGACACCGTTTCAGTTCCTCCGATGTTAGCCCATTGTCTTCCGGCCCGAAGAGGATCGCAGCGTTACCATCTCCCAGGTTCCCGACGATGTGCCCCGCAGACTCCCGGGGAGTCATTATGCGGATTCGGTGGCTTTTTATCCTTCGAGAAGCACCGAGGACTATTTCACAACCGTTTACCGCTTCCTCAATGGTATCAAATGTTGAAGCCGCTTCCAACACATCTGACGCATTGGAGGCCAACATTTTTGCTTCCCTTTTATGGTACTGCTCAGGTGCAACCAGAACCAGTCCCCCTAACCCCATATTTTTCACGGCACGGGCTGCCGCCCCTATGTTTCCACCGTACCTGGGGCGGCACAGGACAACTGAAATGCGGTTCAAAATCCCTGTTGTTGCCATTATTGGTTCCGATCAATGTTGATGGGCTCGCAAAGGATCCATCAAACAGCCCCGCTACCGGCGGGACTGGGGTGGGGGCCACGCCTGCGGCGTGGGGCGGATTCAGTCCGCCTCGTAAAAAGACTCGAAGAGGCTTATTACAAGGTTGTCAAATAAAAATTTTGGTCCGAATCAACCAGCGGAAAAATGAGCGCAAGAAGGCTGCCCTTTTAACCCGTCACAGTCGGTGGCCGCTTGGTAAGGAGGGGAACTGTGCCGGGACGGAAAACCGGATTTCGATTCAACGCCTCTACATGCCAAGCGTTTCCGGATCTCCCAGGCAGCCTATATCAAGTATACCGCTACCTCGCCATATCGCAACTACCCGTCGCCCTCAAAATGGGTCATTTGTCGATCATGATAGGGTCACAAAAAGTCCAGGCGGGACTTTTTGTTCCACGGAAAGCGAAAAGTGTCATTTTCGCTTTCCTTACAAATCAATGACTTACATTGCCGGTCATTGATTTGGGCGCCCCACCCGGGGCGCGTTCTTGATAACCTCGTAAAAAGTCCCTTTAAGCTTTCTGTAGGGCGGTCACGCCTTGGGCGTGATCCCCGCCAGGCGGAGTGAATCCGCCCCACGCCACAGGCGTGGCCCCCACCCCAGCTCCCGCCTCATCGGTGCAAGCTGCTTGATGGACCTTTTACGAGCCCATCAATCACATACTTGTGGTCGTGAATACTGGGCCGCCCCAGGTTATCCTTGAGGGGAAGGTGACGGGCGCGGCAATCCACATCACTTCCGGATCTGAGCTTATGCTCCGGGTCTTCATGGAGTTCCTGGTGGCAGGTCAGACAGTACTGTGCCAGGGTCAGGTCCACCTTCCCCGCGACCTCCTCCTCGGCATAGAGTATGTGAAGGCTCTTGCACTGTTTGCACAGGATTCTGGAAGGCTGGAAAAGCTGTTCGAGCCAGAAAGCAAAGAATCGGAGCCTGTCCTCCAGGGTTCCGTCACCCTTGAAGGTATCCTCTCCCTGCACGATACCGGTTTACATTATATTATCCAGGTGAAGCGGCGCCGAGCAGCGCCTGCCAGAAGGTCCTTTTACCCGGAAGGTTAACCTGGATCCTGACCTTCCGGTGGTCAGTTATGGGCCTCGAACTGGTGTCGATCCCGAACTGACTCATGGACTCGATCATGAAATCAGATGCCCTCAGCAGGCTCTGGAGCGGAACCCGTCGAAGTTCTGAGGTAAATTTGACGGTTTCCATGGATGGCCCCTTGCTCTCGAAAGTCTCCAGGAGGGTGCCCTCCCTGAAAAGAGCATAGCTGTATTCCCCTGCGCCGGGCCGGTAGATACTGGACAGAACCTCACTGACCGGTTCATGCCGCACAACACTCTCCACAACCAGCGCAGCTAACTCCTCGGGGCCGGCAATTTCTATGAGACACCATTCATCCGACCATTGGCAAAGTTCCAGAACAAATAGTTCTCCAGAACCAGGGTCTTCCGGCGCCATATTTACGGTAAGTCGGGATGGACCACAGGCGACCAACCTGCCAGGCAAGTTGGAACCCAGGTCGTCCAGATCAGTTCTGATGAGTATACCCGTTGGAAGCATGAACGAGTTAGCAACCCCTATCGGAGAAGGCCGACTCCAACAGGGACGCTCCAGCCCGGCACCATGAGCAGCACCGAATCGAACCCTCCGAGGTCCAATGCCGGGATGTCGAAAAACATATCACCCCGTTTGTCCGAGGCAACCTCACCCACCTTGAAAGCCCTGGATGGATCGAATGATCGGGTCACGAATAGCTCAAGAGGCTTATCGTAAACGGTTTTCAAACCGATAAGCGCTACCGAGTCCCCCGCGGCGTTTACGCTGACCATCCCCGTCAGATAATCTGCCTTCTCATAGCCCACAAGGTTGGCAAGCTTGCCCTGGGCGCAGACGGCCAAAGGCTGCAACATAAACATGGAGATGGCAACCAGTACCAGAAGTATGGTGGTTCTTTTCATAACCTTCCCCTTTCCAAACGGCAACACAGCCCTATCTACTGAATTAAACCCTCAAACCGATACGACAAAGGTAATTTAACATATTTAAGCTTCACTGAAAAAGCCTGAATCGAATGCTTGGGCTGATCTGTGGTTGCCGATCAACCCTTCGACTGAGCTCAGGGTCCTGAGTGTGCTAAAGGAGAGTTCCAGGTTCCAGGTTTTTCAAATCACGGATCACGAATTACGATTCACGGATTTACCACTTTGGCCTTTGGGCTTTGGGCTTTGTGCTTTGGGCCGTCCTTCCTCCTGATTCTGAATTCTGGATTCTACTCTTCCCCCATGTAACCTTCTCCATCATATGCTAAAATATCTGGTGCAAAAGATGCCTGGAGGGTTTGAGATGGTCCTTGCCGGAGACATAGGAGGCACAAAAACAGCCCTGGGGCTTTTCAGTCAGGAGTTGGGGCCCGCCCGCCCTGTGACGGAAAAGGTCTTCTCCAGTGCGTCCCACGGCAGCCTTGAGGAAATAGTCGTCGAATTTCTCAACCAGGCG
>JALHUC010000147.1 GCA_022865845.1 bacterium
GATCGATCATTCCCTGGACGTTTCAAGAGAGGAGTACCAGGGGTGTGTACGGGAGGTCCTGCAGCTTATTCGTGATGGAGAAACATACCAGGTTAACTACACAGCCAGGACCCGGTTCCAGTGGAAGCATGGTGCCTGGCAGCTCTATCTGCGGCTAAGGCGTTCTCAACCTGTCCCATATGGCGCTTTTTTAAACTGCGGCCAATACAACGTCGTTTCCCTCTCCCCTGAGCTGTTCCTTATGAAATGCGGGAACGTGCTTCAAACACGGCCTATGAAAGGTACCGCACCAAGAGGCGCGGACCGGGAATCAGATGATCGGATCAGGAACTGGCTGGGCAACGACCCTAAAAACATGGCAGAGAACCGCATGATCGTCGATCTCATGCGTAACGACCTCGGGAGACTTTCCGAGATTGGAAAGGTCCAGGTCACTGAACCGTTCAGGGTGGAGCCTTACAGCAGCCTGTTCCAGATGACTTCGGGGGTTAAGTGTACAATGCGCGAAGGGGTCAGTTTAAGCGAGCTGTTCAAGGCCACATTTCCTCCTGGCTCCATTACAGGAACTCCCAAGATCAACACGATGGGGATAATTTCAGATCTGGAAAAATCACCCAGAAAGATCTACACGGGGGCCATCGGCTCCATTGACCCTGAAGGCAATCTGACCATGAACGTCGCCATACGTACGATAATCTACACTTCTTCCGGAAGGTGTGAAATGGGTGTAGGCAGCGGGATAGTATCTGACTCCGTTCCTGAAGATGAGTTCAGAGAAACCGCTCTAAAGGCTGATTTCCTGAACATTTCTCCCTGTGATCGTGTTGATCTTTTTGAGACGATCCTTCTCCAGGACACCGGATCACTCCTGTGGTTTGAAGAACATCTTAACCGGATGGAAAAGTCAGCCGTTCAGCTGGGCTATCCTTTTCTCAGAGCGAAGGCAGGAGAGGTTATGAGCGATCAACTTGGAAGCCGCTCCAGGGGACCCGCTATTGTACGCCTTATTCTCACCAAAACCGGGGAATTCTCCATTGAAGTACTTCCCTTTGCAAGCATACATGAAAAACCCAGAAGGGTGGTTCTGAGCCGCTATACAACAGATCCGGGTAATGAATTGCTTCGTCACAAGACAACATTCAGGGACCAATACGACCTGGAGTTGGCCCAAGCGAGGGAGTTGGGGTATGTAGAAGCCCTTTTTATTAACATTAACGGACACCTCACTGAAGGCGCCTTCACGAACCTGTTTGTATATGGAAGCTCAGCCGGGGGAGATCCAGGCTGGAGAACACCAGAGGTTCAATGCGGCCTTCTTCCAGGTATATGGCGCCAAAAATTCCTGGAATCATCGGGAGCCGTTTCTACCACTATTGGTGTGGGTGAACTCTCTACAGCCGAGAGAATCATCATAGGCAACTCGGTGCGCGGAGCGATGGAGGTTGATGAGGTGGTTGATGCCGATGGTCGAACAGTTTTTAAAAAATCATTGCAATGAAACGCAGAGGACGCGAAGGACGCAGAGGAAACCTTAAATCTGGGTTAGTGCGCAGCTGCTATAAGGGCGATGTTTTTAACCGCAGAGGTCGCGGAATGGGCAGACGACCGCAGAGAAAACCTGATATTGGGGAAACAAAAATACTTTAAATTAGGTGATTCCAGGTTTTCACTAATCCCTTTTATCCCCTTCATCCCTGTTAAATTCAGCCCTTGCCGCCTTTGTAGCAACCGTGCTTCCCACCAGACTGAAGCTTTTCTTCCGCCGTTGATCTTCGAGCTATGGCGGACAAGCTGCGAACTCTGCGCCTTCCGCCGTCGCTTTCAGCTATGGCGGGACAAGCTGCGAGAGACAGCCTTTATCGCTCTAATAGAAACTGCGCTTTCCCAAGACTCCAGGTTTTCCTCAGTGAGCTCAGTGGTGAAAAACATCGCCTTTATAACAACCGTTCTTTCCCCCATGATTAAAGCCTTCCTCAGCGTTCCTTCCGTCTTCGCTTTCAGCTTCCGTCTTCGCTTCCAGCTTCGCCGTGACAAGTCGCCGTGACAAGTCGCCGTAA
>JALHUC010000148.1 GCA_022865845.1 bacterium
TGCCTGCGGCTGCTTTAGGGAAGGGCGGTCCTCCAGACGGAAAAGGATATGGCGGCGGTGGGGGGAAGTCCGATGAGGGCGTCCTCTATGGTGATCTGTATGTGGTTCTCAGGGACGGGAACGGGAAACCGATTCTGGACCCCGAAAACTTTGACTGCCCCACGCCCGTGTTAGTCGATGCCAGTGGGGACTGTCAAGGCATTACGATGGTCTTTGACGAGGAAGCGCTTACCTGCGGCATTCCACTGGGTTTCGAGGATCTGGTCATGACGGTGGAAACGGGACGGCTCAGCGTTTCCAGGACCACCGACAGTGTTTTCGAACACGCCTATATAGAGGCGATAAAAAATATCTCATACGCGGATACGATAACTCTCGATCCCGCCTTCAGACTGCTCCTGACGTTTATTAATGATGATACGGGGGAAGTGGAGCATAAAACTATCGACTCTCCCCTGGAAAACCTGGCCATGTACCAGACACTGATGAAATACGGTTATTTTCCTCTTGCCGAAGTGACTTCACATGATCCTGCCGATACTTCCATCACCATTTACGATCCCACCGCAAACCTCGTGGCCAATAGCCTGGAATGGCTGGCCCAAAGGAACACCGAAGATCCTCTTTATCCCGCAGATCCTGATGCCCTCGAAATTCTGGAAACACACAGCGATACTGACCCGTTAAATGATATCGATGCAGTTATCCAGGAAAAAGATCTTCAGTCAGCGGTATCCTTCATTGCAGCTGGCGCGGACAAGGGAGGCCGGATAACGGTGGATATGCTCGTCAATATCAACGCCAACCTGGGGTTAAATGGGGATGATCCACTCAACATGGTGTACTTTGACTTCAGTCCTTTCGGTCAAGACTATCTACACCAGAACAGGTATAAAGATAAGGATGATGTGGATCTCCTGGTAGGGCCTGAGGATGGTTTCCCAGAGGGTCAAATCTGGTTCCAGGTTTTGTCGAGCAATATTGGGAGTGAAGTGCCGTTTGAAGAGGCTTCCAGTTGCAAGGAGCTGGATGTTGGTGTGAGAGGACCTAGTGGCCCGGCTGAGGGTGGGGAGGCCGATTTCTTCACCCAGGCGGCTGACGACGCCCGGGCTGTGATCGAGTTTCTCCACAACTGGTCCATACCGGAATACTGATCGACTAACGAACGCTAATTATAGAGTCCTGGGCCCAGGTCAGCCTTTGATCTGGGTTCCAGGCGTCTCCTTTAGCTCCTCGGCCAAAAGGTGAAAGAAAAAAACAATGGAAAATATAGTTGTTGTGATAATGGTCACTATTTTTTCGCAGTGCTCATGGGTGTAGGTAGCGATTTTAAGGAATTCGCCGCACTCGCGTGTGACGATACGGATTCTACGATGCCAGACCTGCTCAGGATCCAGGGTTTGAGTATTGTTGACGATCCGGTTCTCATGGAAGCTGTCGCCCCCTACCTGATGGAGTGCAACTGTGCCCAGGTTCTCACCATCCTGCCGGAAAACAGCTTCCAGATCGCTAAAAAAACAAAAATCAGTAACTGGTAAATATCAGAGCTTGCGCGTTCCCCCCGGTAAACCAGCTTCCTCGAAACCACTAAATCTATAAAGCATTTATTTCTGAATCTTAAACCTTTTCCCTGCGGAAGTGTCTACATATCACGGGAGTTTTTGCCTGAATACCTGATCGGTCCGATCCGATCCGGTTTATATGTCCCAATAAACTGTGATCTGGCCGGGCTCGGGGGGTTGCTTTGCAACCGGGGCGGCTGGCTGTAATGGGCAAGAGTCAGGGGGTGCTACAGTGAATCTCAAAATCCCATAGTGCATGAAAGTCTTTATCATTCGGTCTGATCGGTCCGGTCCGATCCGGTTTATCTGTCCCAATAAACTGTGATCTGGTCGGGCTCGGGGGGGTGTTTTTCAGCTCTGGTGGCTTGCTATGTGGGTCAGAATGTTAAGGGTGCTATCATGATATGGTCAATACGTTTCTCAGTGGTGATTTGTATTTTTGCGCTCATACTTCCTTCGGCCGTGCTGGCCGCCAGGCCGGCTGACCGCGGCACCGGATATGCTGGCGGTGGGGCGATCTCCGATGAAGGTATCCTTTATGGAGATCTGTACGTGCTCCTCAGGGATGGAAACGGAGAACCGATTCTAGACTACCAGGGTTGTTCCCAACCTGTATACGTCAACAGCGATGGAATTTGCGAGGTCATCGAGATGTTCTTCGATCCGGAAACGAACTCCTGTGAGCTTCTGGAGGATGATGTGGAACTGGTTGTGGGTGTGGAAACGGGACGTCTGAGTGTTTCCAGGACCACTGATTCGGTTCTCGACAGCGCCTACACCGAGGCTCTTAAAAACATCGAGAATGCAGATTCTATAGACCTGGATCCCGCCTTCCGGCTGCGATTGAAATATGTGGACTACGATGCAGATGGAGACGAAATTGAAGAGACGGCGAGGTTCAAAACCATCGACTCTCCCCTGGAAATCCTGGCAATGTACAAGAAGCTGTTGTTAAACGGAAGGTTTCCCGCCATCGAAACTAACCCTTTGGGAGATGGTGAGCCCGTTACCTATGATCCATGCAGCAATAACCTGGTATTCGCTCAAAACTTCTCGCACTTATGCGACACAAGGGCTGATATTGAGGATCTAAAATTATCAGCGTCTTTTGTCGCTGCCGGGTCGGACAAGGGCGGGCAGATAACGCTGGACATGCTCGTCAACATCAACGCCAATCTGGGTATCAATGTGCTGGATACTAACACTAAAACCATAACATATTTCGACCTGTCTCCCTTCGGTACCGATTATACAACCTGGAAAAGGTATGGAACGGACCCGGTCCCTGTTGTGGAGCTCCTGGCAGGGCCCATGGAAGGTTTCCCGGCGGACGAAACATGGTTCAAAGTGGAGATGCGCAATGTGTATGGCCCAGGAAATGCGCCCTTTGCCGAAGCCCTTTCCTGCAAGTGGGATGATGTCCTATCTGGGGGACCACAGAGCGGACCTCTGGGTTCGGCGGACTTTTTCACCCAGGCGGCCGACGACGCCAGGGCAGTGATCGAGTTCCTCCACAACTGGTCCATTCCGGAATACGAATAAAAGAGGGGGGTAATAACGAACCCGGCGGCCTCGGTGGATTCACTGCCGAGGCCGCTGGCATTAAGACCCCTGGCTATATAAGTTTCTCCGCTTATCTGCAGGCCTGTTTTCTTTTTTACCAGGGTTGGGTCGATCACCGATCACCGACCACTGACCACCCAACACATCAATATTTCTGGTTCCTGAAATTTCTCTGGTACATACTTAAACCTTTCTCCGCAAGAAGTGTCTTAAGAGTGTGCCTGATGAGATGAGATACCTTGACCCCACACAGACAGGCTGGCGGGCTTGGCAATCAAAGGTTGCAGGTCGAAGGGAGGTGGGTTTTCTTTTAATAAAGCAAATCTGCTTATGTGTGACGGGCGGCTGACCGAGCCGCCACAAGAA
>JALHUC010000149.1 GCA_022865845.1 bacterium
GGAAAGAGTTGATTCTCCTCGATTTCATTGCAAAGGGTGAAAACTCAGGAGATTTCCTTGAACCCCCCGATCTTTCCACCGATCCCATTCATGCTGTCATTGTAATTGAGGGTGGCGCTGAATATCGTTATGATGTAAACGTTCTGAACCCGTTGTTGGTACAGTTATCGGCATTGAACATGGTCATCTCTCCAAAGGTACAGATCGTTGATTCCAGTAAATCTCAGCCTTGAAAGGTGGATGCTGATCACCTTTTCTGATAATTAGCAGCTTGCACTTATCACTTATACTCGGCAGGCTGGGGCAGAGGTAACTATGTCACTCCAGGCTGTTCTTAAAGAATTTTCCCCGAAACACCGTTACTCCGATACACCGATACCGAGGTTTGAACCATGACTCTAAGAGTTTACAATACGCTTTCCGGTAAAAAGGAAGAGTTCAAACCTCTCAGCCCTCCAAAGGTGGGCATGTACGCTTGCGGTGTCACCGTCTACGACTACTGCCATATCGGCCACGCGCGGGCGGCGGTGGCCTTCGACGTCATTGCCCGGTACCTGAGGTTCGCCGGGTACGACGTCACCTACGTGCGCAATTACACCGATATCGACGACAAGATCATCAACCGCAGCAACGAACAGGGAGTTCACTGGAAGGAGCTGGCCGAGACCTTCATCGAGGCCCACGATACCGACATGGGTGCTCTGGGGGTGCAGAGGGCCGACGTGGAGCCCAGGGCCACGGATTATATGGCCCAGATAATAGCAATCGTGAAGGTTCTCGTGGACAAAGGGTTTGCTTATGAGGTGGATGGTGATGTCTACTTCGAAGTTGAAAAGTTCCATGGGTATGGAAAACTTTCGAAACGGAATCTGGACGATCTGCAGGCCGGTGCCCGTGTCGACGTGGACGAGAGGAAGGTCAACCCCCTGGATTTCGCGCTGTGGAAGAGTTCCAAGCCGGGTGAACCCGAGTGGGACAGTCCCTGGGGCAAAGGGCGTCCAGGGTGGCATATTGAGTGTTCAGCCATGTCTGCGGAGATCCTCGGCCAACCTCTGGACATCCACGGCGGTGGCAAGGACCTTATCTTTCCCCACCATGAGAACGAGATCGCCCAGTCCGAGGCGGCGGGGGGTGGGGAATTCGTTCGCTACTGGATACACAACGGTTTCGTAAATATCGACAGCGAGAAGATGTCCAAGTCCCTGGGCAACTTCTTCACCATCCGGGAGGTCCTGGAAAAGTACAGACCCGAGGTCGTGCGCTTTTTTCTCCTGTCCACCCACTACCGCAGCCCTCTGGATTTTTCTGATAAGGCTCTCACTGAGGCCACAGCCAGGTACGAACGGTTCATGAACCTTTTCGCCCGGGTCCACCGCATGGGCACAGAGGACCGGGATCTGGACGAGATTGAAATCAAGTCCAAAAACTTTCTTTCCCAGGAGATCGAACCGCATTTCAGAGAGGCTATGGACGACGACTTCAACACAGCCGCTGCCATCGGTCACCTGTTTACCGCCCTCGGCCCGCTCAATGGAGTTCTCGACAGCGCCGATTCCGATGGCAGGGGCGTGGCGAAGGGCTGGAAGGAAGCTGTGGACAGCTTCTTCCTGGAGATCGGTCAGGTTCTCGGTTTCTTCGACGGCGGGTTTGCAGTGGGCGAGGCCTGGTTCTCGGCCGGGACAGGCGACGACGAAAGCAAGATAAAAGCCCAGGCCATGGCCGAGGAGCGAGTCGAGGCGAGAAACAACAAGGATTGGGCTAAGGCGGACGAGTTGAGAGACGCGATAGCTGAACTGGGGTATACTGTTCAGGATACACCCCAGGGGCCCGTACTTATTGCTAAAAAGGATTGATGAGAACGGGACAGTGAAAGGTAAAATGTTTAAATCTCAGGGTAAAAACAGCTCTGTTTCGAGGCTCACAAGAGTGCGCCAGTTACGAGGCTCGACTGAGGAGGCGACCGGAGGCGTATATGCTGACATACGCCGAGGATCGGCGACGATGGAGTACGAAGCCCATCGGCACTTTCGCAGTCCCAAGCCCTGCCTTCGGCAGGGTGGAGGGATAGATGGCGTGCTATTGAGAGCCGCATTAACCCCATGAATGAAGAAATTCAATACTTATCCGGCATCCAGCCCGTCCTTGAGGCTTTACGGTACCGCCGCCGCCCCCTCTACCGCCTCCTCGTCTCCAGACAGAAAGGTTCTGAGGAGCTGGTCCGGCGAGCGGAAGACGCCGGTATTAAGGTCCAGTCAGCAACTACAGAGAAGGTTGGACAGCTGGCGGGGACCACAAAGCACCAGGGTGTAGTCCTGGAGTGCGGCGCTCTACCCACCTATTCCCTCGAAGAACTTTTGAGATATGAACCGACGAACGGAAGGGATTTGCTCGTCCTCCTCGCAGGGGTGGAGGATCCGAGGAACCTTGGAGCCGTGGCGAGGACCTGCTCCTTTCTGGGTGTAAGGGCACTTGTGCTGCCATCCAGGGGTGCGGCTCCTTTAAGCCCCACGGCCTCTCGTACTTCAGCGGGAGCACTTGAAAGCCTGCCTGTAGCGATAGTGAAGTCTGCGCCCGTTGGCTGCGATCTGTTATCCGAGGCTGGATACGGGGTTGTGGGAGTGGAGTTGCGGGGTGAGGCGCTCTCGGCGGTCAGTGATGTTTTTGGAAAAACCGCCCTGGTCCTGGGAAGCGAAGACAGGGCCCTCCCGCCAAGGGTGCGGGCGGCCTGCTCAAAGATCGTCACTATCGAAGGAGAGGGTCCAACAGGATCTCTGAACCTGTCGGTGGCAGCGGGGATCGCTATCCATCATGTCATCCAAAGCCAGAAGATAAGCTGATGACGTGATGGATGCCTAATTTCAAAATTCAAGTTTCAAATTCCAAAAAGGAAAGAACAGGTCGCAGATTGCAACGCAATTTGGAGGATGAATTACATTTGAAATTTGGAATCTGAAATCTGGAATTGGCAATTTCCCGGTCCGTTGGTGCTGATCGGGAAATTGCCTCTTGACAAACAATCGCTGAGCCTCTAAATAAGCGTGTTATTCTTTATGCGCAGGACCAGGCTGAAACTGCATCTAATTTTGATGGAATCTCAAAAGTCCATCAAGCAGGATGCGCGCGATGCAAGCGTCCTGGGGTGGGGGCCACGCCAGCGGCGTGGGACGGATTCACTCCGCCTGGCGAGGGATCACGCCCAAGGCGTGACCGCCCTACAAATGACTCCAAGTAACCTTTTACGAGGTTAATAATATAGATGCTGGCGTAGCTCAATTGGTAGAGCAGCGCATTTGTAATGCGCAGGTTGCGGGTTCAAGTCCCTTCGCCAGCTCCATTGCGGGTCAAGACAGGGATAGGACCGAAAAAATGTATCCGGGGAGTTGCCCGAGTGGCTAAAGGGGGCGGGCTGTAAACCCGCTGGCAATGCCTACGGTGGTTCAAATCCATCACTCCCCACCATGCGATTTTACGGGTCATATGCCCGTCTTTTATATACAGAAGTGACCAGATTCTTGATAAAGTGTCCCTTGCTGGACCGTTCAAGGCGGGTTAAGTCCGTGTTGAATCCGGGAGCCGGGACGTGAAGGATCGAGCGGGAATAGCTCAGATGGCTAGAGCGTCAGCCTTCCAAGCTGAGGGTCGCGGGTTCGAGTCCCGTTTCCCGCTCCAATGGACAAAGAGCCCACGTAGCTCAGTGGTGGAGCACTTCCTTGGTAAGGAAGAGGCCGCCGGTTCAATCCCGGCCGTGGGCTCCATAATAATAGGCGAAATGCAGGGGCCTCCCGGGTTTAGGATAAACGGATTCGGGAGCGGGAGCGCGAAGGCGCCCGATTCAGCTCTAAGGAGGAGACAATGTCCAAGGCGAAGTTTGAGAGGACGAAGCCGCACGTAAACGTGGGCACGATCGGTCACGTTGATCACGGCAAAACGACGCTTACAGCAGCCATAACGAAGTGTCTTGCGAACTCCGGTGGAGCGACC
>JALHUC010000150.1 GCA_022865845.1 bacterium
CAAACACCTTTCCCAGGAAAGGACACGGTGAACCATGGAAAGACGAGAGTTTTTGAAGAAAGCGGGAAAAGTGGCGGCTGTCGCCGCGGGGGTGGGCGCGGGCTGCGCCAAGGCCAAGGAGGCACCGAAACAGGCAGTCACCAAAACCTACGAGTGGAAGATGGTGACCACCTGGCCGCCCAACATGCCGGTCCTCCAGACCGGCGCGGAGCGGTTCGCAAAGCGTGTGGAGGAGGTCACCAGCGGCCGCATAAAGATCAAGGTGTTCGCCGCCGGTGAGCTGGTCCCGGCGATGGGCATGTTCGATGCCGTATCCGAGGGTTCGGTGGAGTGCGGCAGCGGTGCCGCCTACTACTGGGGCGGCAAGACGCCAGCTGCCCAGTGGTTCACAACTGTCCCCTTCGGTCTGAACGCACAAGGGATCAACGCGTGGTTTTACAGCGGGGGAGGCCTGGAGCTGTGGGAGGAAACGTACGCGCCCTTTAACCTGGTGCCGCGGCCCCAGGGGAACACCGGGGTCCAGATGGGAGGCTGGTTCCGCAAGGAAATGAACTCCATGGAAGATTTCAAAGGCCTGAAGATGCGCATCCCGGGCCTGGGTGGAAAGGTCATCGCCAAGGCCGGCGGTACGGTGGTCCTGCTGCCCGGCGGTGAGATCTTCACATCCCTGGAGCGGGGCGTTATCGACGCCACCGAGTGGGTCGGGCCCATGCACGACCTGAGGATGGGCTTTTACAAAGCCGCCAAGTACTACTATTACCCTGGCTGGCACGAGCCGGGAACTTGCCTCGAAGTCGTTTTCAACAAGACCGCCTACGACGCACTGCCCCGCGACCTCCAGGTCGCTTTGGACGCAGTCGCGGCTGAGACGAACATGTGGAGCCTGAGCGAGTTCGAGGCCGGCAACGGCGCGGCGCTTCAGGAACTCATCACCCAGCACAACGTCAACCTGGTAAGGTTCCCGGAGTCTCTCCTGGACAGCCTTCGCAAGATGGCCAAGGAAACCATGGAGGAGGAGGCTTCAAAGGATCCTGTAGCCCGCAAGGTCCACGATGCTTTCAAGAAGTTCCAGGAGCAGGTGGGCATATGGGGATCTGTGTCAGAGAACGCCTACTACAACGTCATCGCAGACAAGTTCAACCTGAAGATGTAAAGAGCCGAAAAAGCCAGACAAAAACAGGCCCCTTCGCCCTTTGGCGTTGGGGCCCTGTTTTTTTGGCCGTGACTCGTGGTCCGTGATCCGTGAACCGTGAACGGCTCAACCCATTGAGAATTGAGGATTCAGGATTGAGCATTCAAGACCTTAATTCGGAATCACCAATTCGGAATCCGGAATTTATTTATGTCCTCTGAGCTATTATACATAGCCGACCCCATGTGCTCCTGGTGCTGGGGGTTTTCCCCCGTTATCGACGCAGTGAGGGATCATTTCCAAACCCAACTGCCGATGCGGATTCTTATGGGGGGCCTGAGGCCCGGGACCACCGAGCCCATGGGCGATGGGATGAAAACCGACATCAGCGGTCACTGGAAGCACGTCCAACAGGCTACGGGGCAGCCCTTTGACCTCGCCTTTTTCGACCGGGAGGGGTTCGTCTACGATACAGAACCGGCCTCGCGAGGTGTC
>JALHUC010000151.1 GCA_022865845.1 bacterium
CATGGAATGCTGAACGTTGAACACTGGATAGAAAAACAGTTTCTGTAAAAGCGATTTTTTTAACACGAAGTACACGGAGTTTATATAGGAAGAACCAAACGAAGTCTCACAAAGTAGATCCTAAAAACGGAAGGGGATTTTGAAAAAATATGCAATCTTATTTTTTGTGTAGCAATTGAATTACCCCTTCGTGCCACTTTGTGTACTTTGTGTTTCATTAGAGGCCGCTTTTAAGGGATATGATTTTCAGTTCAGCGATTCGATCTGGAATCTGAAATTTGGAATTTGGAATCACGGAGGAATAACCGACGTGTCCGACATCCCTATTAAAAAGATCAGCGACTACAAATGGGAGATCCCCAAGGGTGCCGTTCCGGGCATGAGGGTGCACGGCATCATTTATGCCGACGATCGACTCATGAAGGACATTGCCAGGGACAAGAGCGCCCGCCAGGTGGCTAACGGTGCAACCCTTCCAGGCATTGTCGGCGCCTCCATGGCCATGCCGGACATGCATTTCGGTTACGGCCTGCCCATTGGTGGGGTTGTAGCCACCGATGTAGACCAGGAGGGGATCATCTCACCGGGTGGAACAGGTTACGACATCAACTGCGGAGTCCGCATGGTCGGGACTCACCTGACACGCCAGGACCTGGACAAAAGGGATCGGCTTCAAAAGCTGGTGGACACCCTTTTTTCCCGGATACCCACAGGTGTTGGCTCCAAAGGCCCCATTAAACTGGGCAGCAAGGAGCGGGAAAAGGTCCTCACCCGGGGAGCGAGGTGGGCAGTGGAAAGGGGGCTTGGGGAACCGGAGGACCTTGTCTACACGGAGGAGGGGGGCTGCATGGCCGGGGCCGATCCCTCAGCTGTTTCAGACAAGGCTCTCACCAGGGGGGCTCCCCAACAGGGGACTCTGGGTTCAGGGAACCACTTCATTGAGGTGCAATATGTTGAGGAGATCTTCGACCCTGCCGCCGCGGATGCCTTCGGCATCCATAAGGGACAGATCGCCGTCATGATCCACTCCGGGTCCCGGGGCTTCGGCCACCAGGTGTGCACTGACTCCCTGGAGGTCATGAACCGGGCAGTGAGAAAATACGGGATAGAACTGCCGGACCGCCAGCTTGCCTGCGCCCCCTTCAATTCACCCGAGGGACAGGATTACTGGAAGGGCATGAAGTGTGCTGCCAACTACGCCTGGGCCAACAGGCAGTGTCTTATGCACTGGGTACGGGAGTCTTTTCAGGAGTTTCTACAGATCGGCCCCTCCGATCTCGGTTTCAAGCTTGTTTACGACATCGCCCACAACATCGTGAAGCTGGAAAAACATGAAGTGGATGGAAAAACCAGGACACTGGCTGTCCACCGAAAGGGCGCTACCAGGGCCTTTCCCCCCGGACACAAGGAGGTGCCAGAAAGCTACAGGCCCTTTGGCCAGCCGGTGATCATACCGGGAGACATGGGGACATCGTCTTACCTGCTGAGGGGGACCGAAGAAGGGATGAAGGAGACCTTCGGCAGTTCCTGCCACGGGGCCGGCAGGGTCCTTTCCCGGACAGCGGCCATCAAGGCGGCTAAGGGAAGAGCTATCTGGAAGGAGCTGGAAGATCAGGGCATCTTCGCTCGTTCTGCGGGAAAGACCTCCCTTATGGAGGAGATGCCTGAAGCCTATAAGGATGTGTCCGCTGTTGTGGAGGTGGTTCACCGGGCCGGGATCGCGGCCAAAGTAGCTAAAATGCGTCCCCTTTGTGTGATAAAAGGATAATCGCATAGGGGACAGTCCAAAGACCAAAGACCAAAGTCCAAAGACCAAAGAAAAACCACAGTCGTAACTGCGGTTCGTTTGTGACAGCTTTAGGTCCAGCCAGCCGTATCCAGGGGGTGAATATCAGACTTGAAGTCCTATCTCTTTGAACTTTGGGCTTTGGACATTGGACTCACTTCCGCCAGTTTTCGCCATCGCAGAACGAGTAGCGTTATGGCGATCAGGACCATTTCCGGGAATCCAGACCAAGGATCACCTGCTGGGGGAAGTGTGGTCCCACACCCTCCCCCACTGGACCCGCTGGAAGAGGTGGAAGACGACAGCACCAGCACCTGTCCGCTGTAGTCCCTCTCCACACCATCTACCGAAAGGATTACCCTCGTCCTGCCCGCCTGCAGCCCCTCAAGCACACCGGTCCCGTCTTCGGCAGTGGTGATGAACGCCACGGAAGTATCGGAAACGGACCAGGAAACACTGGCGGCCATGGCCGGCAGCAG
>JALHUC010000012.1 GCA_022865845.1 bacterium
ACCACTGTGTTCGAGGGAACCTCCGAGATCCACTCCATGTATCCGGCTCTGCACCTCGTGAGGGACCTGGGAAAGCGTCTTAAGGGTATGGGGCGTGCATCCCAGTTCCTGTATCTGGTTAAACACGCATACAGCAGTCCCGTGATCGACCTGAGCAATGCTGACCCAGTCATGAGCAAAGCCGGGGACATGGCCTCTGATCTGACCCGCCAGGTGAGAAAACTGGTGCACATGGGTGTTCTGAAATACGGCAAGGGAATCGTCTCCAGGGAGTTTCTCCTGCGCCGGATCACCAACCTGAGCATGGCCGGCTACAGCCTTCTGGCAACAGCAGCTGCTCTTGATACCGCGCAAAAGGCAGGGCAGGACGTATCCGACAGGCTCAACCTCCTGGAGTACCTGATTGAAGAGGCTCGCGAAACCCTGAGATCCCAGGGCCGGATCGAGGAAAATGGTTTGGAAAAGGCCCCCAGGAAGGTTTTCGCGGACATCATTGATAACTTCACACAAAGTCATCAATCCGCCCCAGGCGGGGCGCCAAATCAATGACCAGCGATGCAAGTCATTGATTTGTGAGGAAAGCGAAAATGACACTTTTCGCTTTCCGTGGAGCAAAAAGCCACGAATGGACTTTTTGCGACCCTATAACCGCGCCCCCGTCTGGGGCGCCCGAATCAATGACGGAGGATGTAAGTCATTGATTCGTGAGGAAAGCGGAAATGACACTTTTCGCTTTCCGTGGAGCAAAAAGCCGATAACGGACTTTTTGCGACCCTATAGAGATACCATTGTCGATCCGGATGAGGGAGGTGAAAAAGATGAGTGACCGCATCGTCATCGCCGGGGGCGTCCGAACCCCCTACGTCAAAGCCGGGTCCGTTTTCAAAGATCTTACTGCGGTAGACCTGGGCCGCCTTGTCGTATCTGAACTGGTCGCCCGCACAGGCATCGATCCGGGGACTGTGGATTCAGTCATTATGGGCAACGTGGCCCAGCCTCCCGAAGCGGTCAATGTGGCAAGGGTCATCAGCCTTTACGCAGGGATACCGGATAGCGTCCCAGGGTACACAGTCCATAGAAACTGCGCCTCGGGGATCCAGTCTGTAATCTGCGCAGCCCAGGCCATTGAAACCGGAGAAGCCGAGGTGGTTGTTGCCGGCGGGATCGAATCCATGACAAACATCCCCTTCTTTCTCCTCAAGGAAACCACCGAGATCCTGACAAGGTACCAGAGGGCAAGAACTTTCAAGGATAAACTCGCGGTCCTTTCAACGGTCCGTCCCCGCCATTTCACTCCCCGTATAGGGCTGATGCTGGGACTCACAGACCCCACATGCAGACTCAACATGGGTGAGACTGCTGAAGTGCTGGCACGGGAATTGGGTATCTCCCGGGAGGTCCAGGACCAGCTGGCCCTGCTGAGCCACCAAAGGGCGGCAGCGGCCCACGAGGAGGGACGGTTCGTTGATGAGATCATGGCCGTCTACCCGCCCCCCGGATACACCGAGGCTGTCACCTTCGACAACGGTATCCGGCCTCATCAGACCATGGAGCAGCTTGCCAAGCTCAAAACCGTTTTTCAAAAAAGGCACGGGTCGGTGACAGCGGGCAACTCGTCCCAGATCACCGACGGTGGCGCTGTAGTGCTGGTGACTACGGAGAAAAGGGCTCTGAAACTCGGGCTGGAACCCCTTGGATTCATTGAGGGTCACACCTTTGCCGGTCTGGCACCCAAGCGCATGGGGCTGGGCCCTTCCTACTCTACTTCCCTGCTCCTGGAAAAGACGGGGGTCAGCATGTCCGACATCGGCCTCATCGAGATGAACGAGGCGTTCGCCGCCCAGATCATTGCCAACGAGATGATCTTCGCGGATGACGGACTATCCGAACATTTCCTGGGCCGCAAGGCCATGGGGGCCATCGACCGCGGCATCATGAACGTGAACGGAGGTGCCATCGCCATGGGCCATCCGGTGGGTTCATCAGGAACACGCCTGATCCACACCCTGCTCCTTGAGATGAAGAGGAGGTCGGTTGATATCGGCCTCGCAACGCTGTGCGTGGGCGGCGGCCAGGGCGCTGCCGTTCTCCTGAGGAGGGCATGATGATGAGTGCTTTCTCCATGAACATATTTAATTCGGTTGCCGTTGTCACCTTTGACACTCCGGACCAGAAGGTCAACATCTTTAACCTTGTTACCATAGAAGAGTTCGGTGAGATCCTTGACCAGCTAGAGGAGATGGGGACCGACCTTAAGGGTGCCGTGATCATCTCCGCCAAGGAGCGGAACTTCATAGCGGGCGCGGACCTGTCGCTAATCGAAGGGATCTCCGATCCCGATGAGGGTGCCGCCATGGCTCGGACAGGCCAGGAGCTTTTTGATCGTATCGCGGCCCTGCCCTTTACAACTGTCGCAGCAATTCATGGATCATGCCTGGGAGGCGGATTGGAGCTGGCCTTGGCGTGTGATCACCGGGTGGCATCAGACGCTGCTGAAACCTTCCTGGGGCTTCCGGAAACACAGCTTGGGATCATACCCGGATTCGGGGGAACCCAGCGCCTTCCCCGCCTGGTCGGCCTGCTCGAATCGGTGAGAATGATCACAACAGGTTCTCCCGTCTACCCAATGAAGGCACTGAGAACAGCCCTGGTGGACGAGGTTGTCAAAAGAGAACATCTCATGGACGCAGCCATGGCCGCCGTGGTCGGGAACCTTCCCAAACCATCCAAATCCAGAAAAAACTTCGCCACGAAGGTGGAAAAGCTGCTGGAAAAAAACAATCCGGGCAGGAAGTTCCTTCTGGGTAAAGCCCGAAAGGCCGTCCTTGCAAACACCCGTGGTCAATACCCGGCCCCTATGGCAGCCATCGACGCCATCGAATACGGACTGAATCACGGGATGGCAAAAGGCCTCGCCCGGGAGAACCAGATCTTCGGGCAGATGGCGGTCACCGAAATCTCCAAGAACCTCATCCGCGTGTTTCGTCTGAGGGAATTCTTCGCCAAGGGCGATCCTTCCCTGGCTGCAGATATCAACAATATAGCGGTCATCGGCGGCGGCGCCATGGGCGGCGGAATTGCGGCTCTTGCCGCTGAACGCGGCATGCACGTGCGCCTCATCGACATGTCCGAAAAGGCTCTGGGGGCGGCCATTAAATTCCTCAACGACGACGTTGGAAAGAAACGCCAGAAGCACCGCTACACCGGGGTCGTGGCCGACTGGATCCCCACCCGCCTCACCGTTGACACACAGATGAGGGGGATGGGTGCATCCGATGTGGTCATCGAGGCGGTGGCCGAGCGCATGGATGTCAAGAAATCGGTTTTCTCTTCGGTAGCAGGCAAGGTTTCCAACACAACAGCCATCCTCACCAACACCTCTTCCCTCTCAGTGACCGAGATGGCCGCTGATGTTCCCCACCCCGATCGCGTTGCCGGCTTTCACTTTTTCAACCCGGTGGACCGGATGCCCCTGGTGGAAGTCATCCGGGGCGAGCAGACCTCCGTGGAAACGGCAGACCGCATGGCCGCCTTTGCCAGGAAGCTTGGAAAAGTGCCGATCATCGTAAAGGACAGTCCGGGATTCCTGGTAAACCGCCTCTTGCTGCCCTACCTCAACGAGGCGTGCCTTCTGCTGGCCGATGGCGCGAACATCGGGCAGATCGACAGGGCGCTCCTCGATTTCGGGATGCCCATGGGGGTCTTCATCCTCCTGGACCAGGTAGGCATCGACATCGTCGTCCACGCCGGAAGGAGTATGGTAGACCGGTTCGGTGACCGGATGAAGCAGTCCCCAATCCCCGAGGCCATGGTAGAAGCCGGCAGGCTGGGGAAAAAGAGCGGGAAGGGGTTCTATTCCTGGGACAGCGCCGGGAAGCGACAGACGGACCCGGAAACAGGCAAACTTCTGGCTCCCCACCTGAGCGGGAAGGAAACCTTCACCAACGACCAGATCGTCCAGAGGCTCATCTACTCCATGATCAACGAAGCAACCCTGTGTCTGGAGGAAGGGGTCGTTGAGACGGTCCAGGCTGTTGACGCCGCCATGATCTTCGGAGCAGGTTTCCCACCCTTTACCGGCGGGCTGCTGCGTTATGCCGACGAAGTTGGAGCCAGGGGCATTGTTGATACCCTGAGCGGTTTAGCCGATGAAGTGGACAGCCGTTTTGAACCTTCAGCCACACTCAAGAATATGGCTGAAGGCGGGGAGGTATTTTATCCATGAAACCCATCGACGCGGTAGCCAATTACAGAACCATTCACCGTATGTTTTTTGCCCGTGCGGAAGATTTTGGGGATGCCCCCATGGTCATGGAGGGGAAAAGCGGGGAGTACAAATCGGTCTCGTGGACTTCCATGGCTGAAGAGGCAAGGGAGATCGCCTCGGGACTCCTTTCCCTTGGTGTCTCCAAGGGAGACAGAGTAGCCATCATGGCCTACAACCGTCCCCAGTGGCTTGTTGCCGACATGGCCATCATGGCAGTGGGGGCCATCACTATTCCCATCTACCACACGAGCAGCGAGGCCACCGCCACGCGTATCCTGGAAAAATCCGGGGCCCGCATCGCCTTCATTGCCCGTTCAGACAAGGCGGAGATGCTCGTCTCGTGCAGCGCCTTACTCAAGACCATCATTTCCTTAGATCCCATCGGTGTGGACGAGGCCGGAGCGTGCTCCATGGATTACAACACCCTCAAACTTCACGGCATCGAACACCTTCAAAAATGCGGGCGCAACGATCTGGAAGAACGCATGGGTTCCACCGGGCCGGGGGATGTGGCCACCATCATCTACACATCAGGGACGACCGGGGACCCCAAGGGGGTCATGCTCACCCACGCCAACATCCTGTCCGACGCCGAGGCCGGCCTTATGGCCCAGCCGGTGGGCCCTGAGGACATCCACCTTTCCTTCCTGCCCCTCAGCCACGTCCTGGAGCGCACCATCGGCCAGTTCCTCATGATCATGGCCGGAACCACCATCGCCTACGCCACTTCCATCTTGAGAGTGGCCGACAACATCCCCGATGTACGGCCCACCGTGATGATAGCGGTGCCCCGCTTTTTTGAAAAGCTGCACACCAAGGTTTTAGATGCTCTCAATGAAACCCCGGCCATCCGCCAGAAGATCTTCCACTGGGGCATGGGGATCGGCCGGAAGCGCAACGGGATGATGATGAAGGGGCTAAAACCCGGACCCGTACTTGAGGCACAGTACAAGGCGGCCGACCATCTCGTCTTTTCAAAGCTCAAAGAGAAGCTTGGCGGACGCTTGCGGTTCTTCATCTCCGGTGGGGCACCCCTGGCTCCCGAGATCATCGAGTTTTTCATGGCAGCAGGGATCCAGATCTTGGAGGGTTACGGCCTGACGGAGGCTTCCCCCGTGGTGTCGGTGAACCCCCTGGGGGCGCTCCGGCCCGGAACGGTAGGCAAGCCCCTTTTCGGGGTGGAGGTAAAGGTTGCCCAGGATGGGGAGCTCCTGGTCAAGGGCCCCACTGTCATGAAGGGGTATTACCAGGACGAGAAAGCCACAGCCGAAACGATCAAAGACGGCTGGCTCAGCACAGGCGACCTGGTTGAGATCGAGGACGGGTACATCCGCATCACCGGGCGCAAGAAGGACATACTGGTCACCTCGGGAGGCAAGAAAATCTCCCCCGCCGTCGTCGAAAACCTCATTATCGAGGACGACCTCATCGCCCAGGTCATGGTGTACGGAGACAACAAAAAGCACCTCACTGCTTTAGTTGTGCCCAACTACGAAAGGGCTGCGGCCATGGCCAGCAAGATAGGGCTGGGGAAACTACCGGAGGATGAACTGACCCCTGAAAAGCTCGCCGCGAACAAACAACTGTACGACATCCTCATGGATCGCATCAAAAAGCACACGGCGGAGCTGTCGAACTTCGAACAGGTGAAGAGGATCTACCTGCTTGACCGGGAGCTGACCGAGGCCGATGGGGAGCTGACACCGACGATGAAGGTGAAAAGGAATGTCGTTTCGAA
>JALHUC010000152.1 GCA_022865845.1 bacterium
CAAGATGGCCACCCTCGGGTAGCCGGATCTATGGTACCGGCTTCCGGGAGCCACCATTCCCGAGCCACACTGGAACTTCCACTTTTCCTGAAGATCCTCATGATCTTCAGGGTGTCCACCGTCACAGTGCTGCTGGGTGTGACGGTGCTCATCCAGCTCAAGGGGAGCCAGGTTCTTTTCTTCGCTCCCATCTTCACCATCTATCTGATCATCGTTACGGTCTACCTCCTGACCATCTTTTTCGCCACCATTTTCAACCAGGTCAAGAACCTGCCCCTCTTCGCTGTTTACCAGGTCGGGACCGACCTTCTCCTATACACGCTCATTGTGTTCTTTACCGGAGGACACAGCAGTCCATTCCCCTTCCTCTATCTCTTTGCCATCCTCTGGGCTGCGTTGTCCCTGAGGGGAGGTGGTTACTGGACAGCATCCTTCTCTGCCATCCTCTACGGCGGCATCGTAGACCTTCAGTATTACCAGGTCCTCATGCCGCCTTACAGCAGAGAGCTGACGGATATTCTCCTGGTGAACCCGTGGGATATTATCGGCAGGATATCCCTGCACATTGTCGCCTTTTACGCTGTTGCTTTCCTGGGACACCAGATCGGATATCGTTACCGCTCAGCCAGGGAAGAGCTCAGCGAGAAGACGGTGGATCTGGAAAAGCTCCGGTCCCTGAGCGACGTTGTTTTCGAGAGTATGACCAGCGGGATCGTTGTTCTGGATGAAAAGGGCAGTATCCGCTCCATGAACTCAGCTTCGGCCCGAATGCTCGGGTTGGAGTGGCCGTCGGCGAAAGGTTTGACGACCTCCCAGATTTTTCATGGCATTCCCATGGAAACTCTCCTGGAAAAAGCCCCCCACAGAGGGCTTAACAGATGGGAGGGTTCCTTCACCGAAGATAGCGGGCAGGAGCGGATTCTTGGCCTCTCCATCTCACCCCTCCAGGAACCTGAACTTGGATACGTGGTGATCTTCACGGACCTTACCGAGCTGAGGGAGATGGAGGATAAGCTGCGGATCACAGAGAAGTTGTCGGCCGTAGGAAGGATGGCGGCAAGTATCGCCCACGAAATACGAAACCCCCTTGCTTCCATGAGCGGTTCTATCCAGATGCTGAAAAAGGACCTTGATCTGGACGGAGAGGACCTCAAACTCATGGATATCGTCCTGAAGGAGACCGAAAGACTCAACGTCCTGTTGGGGGATTTTCTTGCCTATGCCCGCCCGCCCGCCCCTCATTTCGAGGATGTAGATCTGCGCGAGATCATTCAGGACGCAGTGAGGCTCCTCCGTAACACCGCTTTGGAGCCTGAACTCAACCTCTTAACCCGGCTGCCGGAGGAAAAGGCCATCCTCTCCGTTGACATGTCCCAGGTACACCAGATCCTCATGAACCTGGTGAAAAATTCCGTCGAAGCTACCGGTGGAAAAGGTGATATCATCATTTCCCTCACCAGGTTTGACAATAACCCTGAAGGGGACAGCATCCTCGCGGTGTCAGATAACGGCCCCGGTATACCAAAGGAGATCCTGTCCAGGATCTTCGAGCCGTTCATCACCTCAAAAGTCAGCGGTACAGGGCTGGGACTTGCCATCGTTTACCAGTTGGTGCAAATTCATAAAGGACCTGTGGAAATCCATTCGGAAGAGGGGCAGGGGACGACCGTATCCGTTCGCCTGGCTCCCTGGAGGGTTCGATGAAAGGCAGCAAAAAGGGACGGATCATGGTCGTGGATGACGAGCGGTCCATGAGGGAGATGCTTGAGATCTTTCTGGGCAGGGAGGGGTATGAGGTGGTGGGGTATTCCCTGGCTGGCGATGCCCTCGCGTGCCTTGCCGAGGACCAGGAGTTCGATCTTATTATCACCGATATCAACATGCCTGGACTCACCGGTCTGGATCTCCTGAAGTCTGTCAGCCAGTTCGAAAAGGATATCCCTGTCCTCATGATCACCGCGTACGGTTCTCCTGATTCGGCCGTTGAAGCCATGAAGCTCGGCGCGGTGGACTATATTACCAAGCCGTTCCGTATAGAGGAGATCAAGGCCCGCATCAGCGCCGCTGTGGAGCGCAGGAAACTGGCTGTGGAGAACGTTGAACTCCACCGCCTTCTCGATCAGCAGTTCGGGTTCGAGAACATTGTGGGGAAGAGTACGGGGATACAGAGGGTTTTTGAGATAATCCGCAGGGTCGGCCCCATGGACAGCACGGTGGTGGTTTCCGGTGACAGCGGAACAGGTAAAGAGCTCATAGCGAGGGCACTCCACCACCACGCCGGGGGAAGGAAGGGGCCCTTCGTCTCGGTGAACTGCGGCGCCCTGGTGGAGACTCTTCTGGAGAGCGAACTGTTCGGCCATCGTAAAGGTTCTTTTACAGGAGCCGATTCCGACAGGCGCGGCCTATTCGAGACCGCAACGGGAGGGACTCTGTTTTTAGACGAGATCACGGAGACCTCCAGCAGCCTGCAGGTAAAGCTGCTTCGAGCCATTCAGGAGCGGGAGGTAGTCCCTGTGGGGGGCACAACTCCCGTCAATGTTGATGTGAGAATAGTTGTAGCCACGAACCGTGATCTTGCCGGAGAGGTTGCGGCTGGCCGGTTTCGGGAGGACCTTTACTACAGGATCAACGTAATTCACATTCAGATCCCGTCCCTGAAGGAGCGCAGCGGAGATATTCCCCTGCTCGTGGAGCATTTCCTGGGTCGTCTGGGGGATCGCCAGGGAAGGAGCTTCACCTCAGTCACACCCGAAACCATGAAGCGCCTCATGGAGTACAGCTACCCCGGGAACGTGCGGGAACTGGAAAACATCGTAGAAAGGGCCGTGGCCCTGGGGGAGGGTGATTCCTTCACAATGGACCTTCTTCCAGATGAGGTGCTGCGGGCGCAGGCCAGCAGGAGTTACACCGAAGTTCCTCTGGGGGAGGGGCAGGACCTCGATTCTCTTCTGGAAGATTACGAGAGACGGCTCATTGAATCAGCGATCCATCAGACAGGGGGGAACAGGACAAAGGCCGCTGAGGTCCTTGGAGTATCCTTCCGGTCGCTGCGCTACCGTCTCAAAAAATACGGTTGGGCCGATGAAGAGACGTAAGAGGACACCTTGCTGACACTTTTTGTCACTAAATAAACCCGGCAGAGATGGCCGGGTTTATTTGTGTACACAAAAAGCTGATTATTTTCCGTGTGTTACGTTTATAAAAAATTAATTTGTCACTTTTTATCATTTGGCACGGGCTATGCAAATTATCGGGTCAAGAAAACATTTAACCAACAAACCATTGAAAATGGAGGAGAAAAAAATGTTGATGAAAATGAGAAAAGGCGAAAAAGGTTTTACCCTGATCGAGCTGATGATCGTTGTCGCGATCATCGGTATCCTGGCAGCCATTGCCATCCCCAACTTCCTTGACCTGAAGGACA
>JALHUC010000013.1 GCA_022865845.1 bacterium
AAAATTTTATTCCAGGAGAGGGACCAAATGAAAATACCGGAATATGTCAGCAAGGAAGAGGTTCGAAAAGTATGCGCAGAGCTGGGGCTCAGCGACTGGTCGATCCGCACGGAAACAGATGTTCCCGCCCGTGAGGCGGAGATTGTCTTCGCGAAGATTAAACCAGCGGATCTCGACATAGACCTGGAAGAGTTCAGAAAAGGGCTCGAGATCGAACTGGAGCACGGCACTATGTTCGAGGAGGTCAATGTCACCAACAACCACCCTCTTCTCACCGGCAAGATCGTGATCGCACACTTCAAGGAGATGCTCGACTACTACCTGCGCCTGGAGGTGGCCGAGATCGAGGGGGATATTTTCAAAGCCATCCTTGCCGATGACGCCCGGAAGGCTGCCGCCAAGCAGAGAAAACTATCCAGTGCCCGCCTGGAACTGGCCCAGTGGGAGGAGAAGCAGCTCCAACGTGCTGCGGTAAAGTGATACGGTCTTCCATGAGCTTAAAGGGTTGTCCCCTTACCAGAGCGAACGGGTGAAAAATGTTAAATGGAAAAAGTTACAGCTCCGGTGTTTTCCATCTGTTCCCTGTATCCCTCCGGGAGAGATATCCATGAGAAGGGCCAGGATCGTCTGCACCCTCGGTCCGGCTACCGGTTCGGGGAGGATGCTGGAAAGGCTTCTGAGGGCCGGTATGGATGTGGCACGGCTCAACATGTCCTACGGCACCCATGAGGACCATCGAGGCTATATAGCGCGGCTGAGGGCTTTGAGCAAAAAGATGGGCCGGCCGGTGGGCATTCTTCTCGACCTTCAGGGGGTCAAGATCCGGATAAGCGACGTAAAGGATCCGGGGGTGTTCCTGAAGAAAGGCTCCAGGGTGCGGCTGCGCCGGGGCGACAGGCCCTCCACCGCTGAGACTGTTTTCATCCCCTACGCCGGTCTTTTGAAGGACGTCAGGGAGGGCCACCGTGTTCTCGTAAACGACGGTCTCGTCGAGCTTCTGGTCACGGGGAGAAAAGGCAACGCCCTGGAGGCCAGAGTGAGGCAGGGAGGTTTTCTCACTTCTCGAAAAGGGGTGAACCTGCCTGATTCCGTCATCCGGGCCGGGTCATTTACAGCCAAGGACCGGCGTG
Organism: bacterium; assembly: GCA_022865845.1. Classification (GTDB taxonomy): domain Bacteria; phylum BMS3Abin14; class BMS3Abin14; order BMS3Abin14; family BMS3Abin14; genus JALHUC01. Next base: position 1,131 of record JALHUC010000013.1, read on the forward strand.
ACCTCCAGTTTGGTATCGATGAGGGAGTCGACGCCTTCGCCCTTTCCTTTGTGACCAGGGCCGGGGATATCTCGGTTCTGAAGAGGCATCTGGCCCGGGGCGGCTACACGGCGCCGATCATCGCCAAGATAGAGAGGCCTTCTGCCGTGGATCATATCGAGGAGATCCTGGACGTGGCCGACGGGATCATGGTAGCGCGCGGCGACCTGGGGGTGGAACTTTCAGCCGCGGCTGTCCCCATCCTCCAGAAGGACATGATCCGGCGGGCCAACAGGAAACAGCGGCTCGTCATAACCGCTACCCAGATGCTCGAGTCCATGCGAACCAGCCCTGTCCCCACCCGCGCCGAGGCCGCCGATGTGGCCAACGCCATCCTGGACGGTTCCGACGCTGTCATGCTCTCCGGCGAAACCTCCGTGGGGAGGTATCCGGTCGAAGCTGTAAAGACCATGGAGAACATCATTCTGGAGGCCGAGGAACAGGGGAGTTCTTTTCAGGCCCGCCTCCCGGTCCCGGAGCCGGTCCTGGGGAAAGATCCGGACCGTTCCAGCTTTGCCGTGGCCAACGCCGCTGTCAGGGCCGCTACCGACGTCAAGGCCAAATGTATCGTTGCCTTTACCCGTTCCGGATATACGGCGGGGCTCCTTGCCAAGTTTCGCCCCGGTTTGCCCATCGTCGCCTTTACGTCCGATACCGCGACCATAAACCGCATGAAGTTCTACTGGGGGGTCGTGCCCCTTTACATGAAGCATCTAGGCAGCACCGACGCCATGATCCGGGAGGTGGAGAGGGCCCTTGTCAAGAGCCGGCACGTCAAACGGGGCGACGACGTGATCATCACCGCCAGCCTCCCTATGGCAGACACAGGCAAGACCAATTTTCTCAAGGTTCACCGTATCTCCTGAAAGTCCGTCCGAGGTGGAGGGTTCCGGGGGTCGCAGGTTGAACAAGCAGTAACAAGTAACAAGGTAAAAGAGAAAGGCTATAAGTCACTAAAACCTGATCGAAGCCTGGCATCGATTTGTCTTGCTATTGCTGGATATCAGTGTAAGCTTCAGGACGCTGGTGGAATTTACTTCCGGCATATTGATAAAATGTAGGTGCGGAAAAGCTTCATGGAGTACGTTCAACGGTCCTGAGCTTATAAGCTGCAGGGTCTTTTTTTTGGATGAACCGGGAAAAGCTAATCCAAAGGCTACAAAGAAGAAGGAGAAGTACAATGGTAGAAGGAACAGTAAAGTGGTTCAGCGATGCAAAGGGTTTCGGTTTCATCGAGCAGGCAGACGGCCCGGATGTTTTCGTGCATTTTTCGGCCATCGGGGGTGACGGGTTCAAGACCCTCAACGAGGGCCAGCGCGTAACCTTCGATGTTACGGACGGTCCCAAAGGCCCCCAGGCAACCAACATTCAGAGTGCCTAAGCCTTTTTGCTAAAGACCACAAAAAGCCCCGCTGGTGATAACGCCGGCGGGGCTTTTTTTTTATAAATCATGGTTGCAGGAGTATGAATTAGAACGGATGTTCAGTGCACTAGTGCACTGGTGCACCTGTGCACAATACTTAAGTCTGTGCTCTGACACCAGGTTGCAGGAACAGGGAAAACCTCATTTCACTGTAAGCTCACGACCAAACCCCGAATTAAAGCGTATAATGTATAGAAACGATCCTCCGGGAGGTGCCTGCGGATGAAAAGACTGTCTGTTGTTGACGCGGAAAGGTGTGTTGGCTGCCAATGCTGTATGTTCGCGTGCTCGAGGAGGACGAACAGCCACGGGCTGTCGGAGTCGTGTATCGGGGTCAGATCCAGCGGCGGGGTGGAACACGGGTTCACCGTTGTGACCTGCAGGGTCTGCGAGGATCCCCCTTGTGTCAGGGCCTGCCCCATGGACGCGCTTGCGCGGACCGAAAAGAGAGGGATTCACCTTACCGAGGAGAAGTGCACCGGGTGCGGCAGTTGTGTGGATGCATGCGTGGTGGGGGCCGTCTTCTGGAACAGCGAGATCAACAAACCCATGATCTGCATTCAATGCGGTTTCTGCGTCGACTTCTGTCCCCACGGCGTCCTCTATATGAAGGAGAGAAAGGCGGCCGGCCATGCAAAGTAGCGATCCGCTGTGCAACATTCTCTACGTGGATCTCACCCGGAAACGGTTCAGGGTCGAACAGAGACAGGACCTCTTTGACCGGTACCTTGGCGGTGCCGGCGTGGCCGCGCAGCTCCTGCTCCAGTCCTGTCCGGAAGGGTGCGATCCCCTCGGGCCGGACAACCCCATCGTCTTTGCCGTCGGTCCCCTGACCGGGCTGTTCCCGCTGGCCTCCAAAACGGTGGCCATGTTCAAGTCACCCCACACGGGGAACCTCGGCGAGAGCCACTGCGGAGGAAGGAGCGCCATAGCTATCAGGATGGCTGGTTACGGAGCCATCGTCATCGAGGGGAGGAGCGAGATCCCCGTCTACCTGGCCATTCACGGCAGGGAGGTGCACTTTAGAGACGCCTCAACCCTATGGGGCATGAGCAGCAGCCTCACCGCCGGCCACATCATAAGGGAAAGGGAGCCGGGGTCGGGCCTGCGTACGATCATGCGTATCGGCCTCGCAGGCGAGAAGATGGTGACCTATTCATGTGTCGCCGCTGAAACCTACCGGCACTTCGGGAGGCTCGGTCTGGGTGCCGTATTCGGAAGCAAAAACCTCAAGGCTATCGTTGTGTCGGGTAAAAGATCACTGCCTGTGGCGGACAACAGGGCCTACCGGAGCGTATACAAGGGTATTCACCAGGCGGCTACCTCCTCGGAGGTCATGAAAAAGTACCACGATCTCGGCACGGCCCAGAATGTCCTTCCGCTCAACAAATTGAGCGGTTTTCCCACCAGGAATCTCCTGGAGACGAAGTTCGAGGCGGCCCAGGAGATCTCCGGCGAAGCCTATGCCGAAAAGTACCTGGGCAGACGGCTGGCCTGTTCCCACTGCCCCGTGGCCTGCATCCACATCGCCGCCCTCAGGGAACCCCACGAGGCCGAGCCGTACTTCTACAAGACCTCAATGATCTCCTACGACTACGAGCCCATCTACGCCATGGGCTCTATGCTGGGGGTGGGTGATCCCGAGGGCCTGCTGCGCCTGCTGGACCGCGCCGAGGTCCTGGGTCTGGACCTCATGACCACCGGCCCCGTTCTGTCCTGGGCCACCGAGGCCCAGGAAAAGGGACTCATTTCCAAAAAAGATACGGGGGGACTCAGCCTTTCCTGGGGTGACTGGAAAACCTACCTGGAGGCAACCCAGAGGATCGTCGAACAGCCCAACGATTTTTTCGCCGCCCTGGCCAGGGGAGTGGACCACGCGTCGTCCATTTACGGGGGCGAGGAGTTCGCCCTCGCTCTCGGAGGGAACGAGATGCCCGGCTATCACACGGGTCCGGCGGCCCACGTGGGCTGCCTGATGGGTGCCAGACACAGTCACCTGGACAATGCAGGTTACAGCGTGGACCAGAAGGTCCTGATAAAGGGGGAGCTCAGTCCCGAGGCTCTGGGCGACGCTCTGCTCGAGGAGGAAAGCTGGAGACAGATCCTCTCCTCCATCGTCATATGCTTTTTCGCCAGGGAGATCTACGATGTGGACACGGTTCTCGATTGCCTCAAAGCGGCCGGGTTTGATCTGGACGCGGAGCGGCTGCTGCAGATTGGAAGGGATATCCACCGCGAGAAGTTCAGGTTCAAGATGCGGGAGGGGTTTACTTTCGAAGGGCTGCGGATACCAGAGCGGATACTGAAAACCACGGCACCCGCCACCGGGCTCAGTGAGGAGTACATCAGGGCGGCCCTGGACCATGTGCGCAAGGCGCTGATATAAGCATTCCAGAGTCCATCCTTCCACAAGCTCGGGACAGGGAGTCCAGGGTTCAGAGGAAGAAACGGGTGCCTGTCTGAAGGAAGAAGGATGAAGAAAGGCCCCTTCGATCCCCTTAAAATTGCAAAAAAAAGCCCTCTCATGAGGGCTTTTTCAGACCTTTTAATGTCCTGCCCAGGACTTTACGAACAACCTTCCGAGCAGTGAGCCAAACGTGGCAGCATAAAGCGCTTCATATTCACACCTCCATTTTGAAACAACAAGTTTTGACGACCCAACATCAGAATTGAATCGCCTATGATATTGCAATTTAACTCGTCTTGGATGATTTTCAACCCCTTTTTTTACAGGGTTAAAGGGTGCCGTAGTATGGATTCTAACGGAAGTTCAGTGCACTAGTGCACTAGTGCACTGGTGCACCTGCGCACTTTTTAACTTCAGTGCCAGAGACCAGGCGGGCTGAAACCAGTCATGGCCACCATAACCTGTGCTATTATTGATGGAGAGCATAAGATCCCGGTGCCAGAGACCAAGGGGGCTAAAAGACAGTAACAAGTAACAGGTACCAAATTACAAGACAGATCTTGCTTTCTACTTGTTACATTCTACTTTCAACTATTTTTTTAATTCTAAGGATTCCCTGTGAGCAAAATCGATAACAAACATCTCCCCAAACGTATGCTGGTCAGTTCCAAAAAATGTGAGTCACTTTGCAACTGCGGGCACAAGCACGAAATTCCTTCGATCAAAGTTGTGTCGGATAAAAACGCCTACGACCTGCTCGCCAGAGATTGTGTAAAAACATATGCAAAAGAGTCCGTATTGCTCCTTGATGATGAAAACACTCATTTGGCGGCAGGGGCATTGGTATCGGAACTTCTCGAAAAACGTTCCGTCGTATTTAAACCAGTCACGCTGCCGGGTGATCCGGTCGCAACCGATAAGCTGGCGGACGAGATCCATGATCTAAGTATCGGACACAGTTTGATCATTGCTGTCGGGGCCGGGACTATCAACGATCTGGGAAAGTACGTTTCCGATAAAAGGGGGATCCCGTACTGGTCGGTACCCACAGCACCGTCCATGAACGGCTACACATCGTCCATCGCAGCTATTAAAGTCAAGGGCGTAAAAAGGACACTCCCTGCTCTGCCCCCTCAGTTTATCTATGTTGATCCCCGGGTCATCCAGGATTCTCCCTTAAAGCTCCGACAGGCCGGGTTCTGCGATGTGTTGGCCAAATCCGTGTCAGACTTTGACTGGCGGATCGAGTCTTTACTGCTTGATGGCGCCTATTGCAGCCTGCCGTCAGCTATTGCCAGTGAACCGGAAAGTAAATACATCGATCATCCGGAGAAGATCCTTCGGGGTGACCAGGAAGCCGTGCTTGGGCTTTTTGAGGGGCTTTTGTTCTCCGGTGTGGCAATGAGCCTTGCCGGTTCAAGCGCCCCGGCATCCGGGGGCGAACATTTAATTTCCCATTTTCTGGACATGCGTGAAAGTTTGACCGGGGTAAAGCCGAACCTGCATGGTCTTCAGGTAGGTGCGGGGGTCGTCCTTTCCGCCGTATGCTATCAGAAGCTGGCAAGCCTGGAAGAAAAGGAGTTGAAAAATAGCGGCAAAGAAATTTTTGAAGCCGATGCCCGCAAGATCCCCTCTGTCTGGGGCAGCCTTGCGTCTGAAGTGGAAAAACAGTTCCTGAAAAAACGTGATCGGCTTATGCAATTCGACTCGCTGCTTCCAGCAAACTGGACTGAACTCAAAACGCTTTTCGGCCGGATCAGAACGCCGGACTTTTTTGTCGACCTTATCCGGAGGACAGGGCTTGAAATGACACTGCCATCCCTTGGTATTTCAAAAGACGAATTTTACCTGGCTGCGACCTCGGCCCGGACGATCAGAGACAGGATCACAGTGCTCGACATATCAGCTCATGCGGGCATTCTCGAAGATGCTGCCAGTGAGACAATAGAAATGCTTTCTTGACCCGGATTTCAATTCCTACGTCTATGGAGAAAAAATCATAAAAACCTTACAATATGGTTGTGATAGCGGGGCATCACGTAGTAAATTAAGGTCTTACAGTCTAAGATGGAATGCCGATAAAGCCAAACTCGCTGTGAGGCGAGGACGGAAAGCATCGGGTCTTCTTAATACATCATTAATAAACATCTTTTGGGGAAGAAGATCGCCGGGCTGCCGAAGCAGACAACTGCTGAGGTACGTCCGGTTTTTTGTTGTGTGTTTGAGCTCATAACACAGATCCTTTACAGTCAGGAGGTGACGGCGGGGCATCAAGGGGTAGATCAACGTCGGAAGCGTTTCCGGCAGATCGTGATCGGGGTTAAAAAACTTTGTATTCTTTAGTGTGACAATGAAACTGATGGGGAGGTCAAAATGAGAAAGTATATATCGCTCACAGCGATCGTAACGGCACTTGCAATGCTGCTGCTGTTACCAGCCTTTGCGACGCAGGCACAGGCAGCTGACAAACTCGGCTGGGTCGGTCCCGTTTACACGGAGCTGTCTTCAAGCCTGACCAAGGGTTTCAAGGCGTACTATAAGGAGACCTATGGCAAGGATGTGGACATCACCTTCGTTCGGCCGGGCGGGTGGCCGGTCGTCGTGGACAAAGTGAGAGCATGGAACGGCGAACCGGATGCTGACATTTTTCTGGGGGCTGGAGCCCCGGCCCATGAAGTGTTAAAGAAAGAGGGACTGATCGTCCCTTACAGGGCAAAGGGTTCGGAGAAGGTTCCTGCCGAATGGAACGGCATGAAGGTAAAGGATGAGGGTGATATGTGGACCTGTTTCGCGCCCTGGATCGTTACCAACCTGTACAACGAAAAGGTTTTGAAAAGTTTGAAATTGCCGCCGCCGAAAACGTGGAACGATCTGCTCAACCCCATCTACAGGGGCAACATCGTGCACACACTGCCCTATGCCTCCGGCACAATGCATGAAG
>JALHUC010000153.1 GCA_022865845.1 bacterium
CTTGACGGTACCGCCGTGCTCTTCCTTGAGTCGGACACCCTCCTCGATGGCGTACATGTCGAAGGGGTTTATTATGCTATCGACACCTTCCCGCATCAGGGTGTTGGTTTCGGGATTTATTTTGACTTTGGTTGTTTCGGGAACTTGCTTTATACACACTACAATATTCATGGGAAAAACTCCGTTTTTTCAGTTCCAGGTTCCAAATTCCAGGTTCCAAGGGGTGTAAAATAAGCCCACTCCATGCCCTTATGATTCGCTTGGAACATGGAACCCGGAACGTGGAACTCCAGGAAGGCGGTTATGCCTTCCTGGCGTACTCTTTTATGAGTGCTGCCCCGATAACGTTGCGCTGGATCTGGTTGGTCCCCTCGTAGATCTGGAGGATCTTGGCGTCCCGCATCATCTTCTCCACCGGGTACTCCTTCATGTAACCGTAACCACCGAGGACCTGAACTGCGTTGGTGGTGACCTCCATGGCCACGTCAGACGCATACAGTTTGGTCATGGCCGAGACCTTGGATATATCCTTGGCTCCGCTGCCGACATACCGGGCCACCGCATAGGTGAGAGCCCTGGCAGCCTCGGTCTTGGTGGCCATGTCCGCCAGCATGTGCTGAACTGCCTGGAATCCGATGATAGGCTGACCGAACTGATGCCTCTCACGAGCGTAGTTAACGGCAACATCCAGAGCTCCCTTGGAAACTCCCACACCCTGTGCTGCGATGCCCGGTCTGGACATATCGAGGGTCTTCATGGCAACCATGAACCCCATGCCTTCTTTTGAGATCAGGTTTTCGGCCGGAATGCGGCAGTCCTCGAAGACCAGCTCACGGGTCGCCGAGGCCCGGATACCCATCTTGTTCTCTTTCTTGCCGAAGGAAAAACCTTCTGTACCCTTTTCGACGATAAACGCGGACGCACCCCTGGCACCCTTGGACTTGTCGGTGATAGCGATAACAGTGTAAATCTCGGCCTCACCACCGTTGGTGATCCACTGTTTGGTCCCGTTAAGGATATAGGAACCACCATCCTTGACGGCCGTCGTCCTGATTCCGCCTGCGTCGCTGCCTGCGTTGGCCTCAGTCAGACCGAAGGCAGCCAGTTTTTTCCCCGAGGCGATATCAGGAAGGTATTTACTTTTCTGTTCTTCGTTGCCGTACAAAAGGATGGGGTAAGCGCCCAACCCCGAGGCGGCGAAGCTTACAGAAACAGCCAGACACGCTGTGGAGAGTTCCTCAACTGCGATAGTGGTGTCGAGTGTGCCCAGACCCATCCCGCCATACTCCTCCGGGATGTTAATACCGAAGAGGTCTGCCTGTCCGCAGATCTTCATGATCTCAGTGGGGAACTCCTGGGTTTCGTCCAGTTCCTCCCGGACAGGAACAATCTTCTCCCGAGCGATCTGCCGGGCTATTTCCTGGATGGCTTGCTGCTCTTCTGTAAAAAAGTAGTCCATTTAGAACCTCCATGCCTTCCTTCAAAACTGTATCTTCCCTCTTCTCTACCTGGGACCAGCTCGAAGACAGGGTACTGAAAAATACTGATAAAAGTGTATTACCAGCGGACCAGGGCGGCCCCCCATGTCAGTCCGCCACCAAAAGCCTCAAGAAGTACCATGTCGCCCTTATTGATCCGTTTGCTTCGTACCGCTGCATCGAGCGCCAACGGCACCGATGCGGCAGAAGTGTTGCCATGTATGTCAACGGTGACGATCACTTTCTCCATGGGTAATTTAAGCTTCCTGGCAGTGGCCTGGATTATCCTCAGGTTGGCCTGGTGGGGAACGAGGAAATCAATGTCCTCCTCCCCGAGGCCATTAGCTTCCATAACCTCGTCAACAACCTCGCTCAGTCGGGTAACAGCCACCTTGAAAACCTCGTGACCGCGCATCTTGAGCGTGTTGAGCTTCTGATCAATGGCTTCTTTTGAGATGGGCATCCTTGACACACCGGCCGGCACGTAAAGGAGCTCTGCCATGCTTCCATCACTATGAAGATGGGTCGAGATGATGCCCCTTTCTGAATCGTCACCCGGTACGAGTACAGCCGCTCCGGCACCGTCTCCGAAAAGTATGCAGGTGTCCCTGTCCTCCCAATCCAGAAACTTGCTGAGCACCTCCGCTCCTATTACAAGCACCTTCTGGTAGGTACCGGTCTTAATGAAAAGATCCCCCACCGTCAGAGCATAGATGAAACCGGTACAGGCAGCTTCGAGATCAAAAGCCGCGGCCTTGCCAGCTCCCAGATTACGCTGGACGAAGCCGGCGGTAGAGGGGAAATAGTGATCAGGGGTCAGGGTCGCCACAATTATCAGGTCCAGATCCGCCGGGTCCACTCCCGCCATATCGAGGGCAGCTCGACCCGCCTTGGTGGCCAGATCCGAGGTAGCTTCCTCGGGCGACGCCAGGTGCCTTTCGCGGATACCTGTCCTGGAAAGGATCCAGTCAGCAGAGGTATCGATCATCTTCTCCAGATCGAAGTTCGTCAGAACTTTCTCCGGAAGGTATGACCCTGTTCCCGCAATAACCGTTCTGGTATTCATGCCTGCGATATCAGTCACCCTTGTCAGAGGAAGTCGAGTCTTTAAGGTCCATGTCCATCTTTTTTTCCTTAATCTGGTCAATGACCTGATGGACCTTTTCCCCGAAACTCTGCCGGAGCTCCGCACTGGATTCCACCTCTTCACGGACACGCATGGCGACCTTCGTCCTTGCATAGTCGAAGGAGATCCTGATGGCGTTCTTGATCGCTACCGGGTTGGAACGGCCATGGGCGATCACCCCTATACCGTCAAGTCCAAGGAGGAGGGCGCCCCCGGTCTCGGAATAATCAAACCGCTGCTTGAAGCGCTTTAAGGCAGGCCGCATGAAAAGGTAACCGAAGCGTCCCAGCAGTGAGGCCTTGATCTCCGCTTTCAATCGGGTAGCGAGGACCTGAACCACACCTTCCCCTGTCTTGAGCGCAACATTTCCCACGAAACCATCACATACGATAACGTCCACAACATCATTGAAGATGTCCCCTCCTTCGACGTTACCGTGAAAGTTGAGGTCGCTCTTTTTCAGGATCTTGTAGGTGGTCCTGACAACCTCGTTCCCCTTCCCGGCCTCTTCACCGATACTCAGGAGCCCGACTTTGGGACGGTCTATACCGAGGGCGTAACGGGCAAGAGCATGGCCCATGAAAGCGAACTGCACAAGATTGTGCACCTTGCTGTCAACATTGGCTCCAGCATCGAGAAGAACAACCTTTCCGTTTGCCGTGGGGAGGACCGATCCGATACAAGGCCTGTCCACGCCGGGCAGTGTGCCCAGGACGAGGAGTCCTGCGAGCATTGCAGCACCGCTGTTCCCGGCGGACATGGCGGCGTCGGCTTCGCCTGACTGGACCAGTTCAAAGATCCGCCTGATGGAGGCATCGTGTTTGTGGTTCAGGGCCTTGCGGGGAGACTCATCCATGCGCACGACCTCGGAGGCGTGCTTGATGATGATCTTTCCCTCGGGATGGGAATGCTTTGCCAGGAGAGGCTCGATCACTTCCCGGTCACCGACCAGGATGACCGTACAATCGAGTTCGCGCACGGCAAGTGCCGCTCCCTCAACGACAGCTTGGGGAGCGTGGTCGCCCCCCATGGCATCAACTGCGATCTTCACGGCTGTTTATCCGAGGACTTTTCAGACCTCTTTGATCTCCATGACCTTGCGGCCGCGGTAAAATCCACAGTGAGCGCAGACCCTGTGGGGCATCTTAGGCTCGCCGCACTTTGAGCAGCTGCTCGTAGCAGGTGAGGTCAGGGCGTCGTGGGACCTTCGGCGCCGCGTGCGGGATTTGGCCATCTTTTGCTTTGGAACTGGCATTTTTCTCTCCTTCTTTTTGCCGAAACCGCGCTCCGGCGGCCGGCTTATTTCTTAATTGTCGATTTTAAGCTTCAGATCTTTAAGCGCGTTCCATCTGGGATCGGTATCCGGTTCACACCCACATGTACCCAGGGTCCTGTCCGCACCGCAATCGGGACATATGCCGCCGCAATCTTCCCGGCACAGAGGCTTCATGGGTATTGCCAGGGAGATCTGCTCCGCGGCGAGGTGCCCGACATCCAGGGCGTCACCGCGTAAAAACTCCACATCCAGATCGTCCGAGCCCAGTTCTCTTTCCCGGGCAGCTCTATCCAGATCGAGGACAGGCCTGAATTCAATATCAACCTTTTCCTGGATCTCGGCAATAAAATCCTTCAGGCAGCGGGCACACGTTAACTGTACCTTGCCGCCGACATTTCCGAGGACAAGAACCTGTTGTCCTGTTTTCCTTATCTGCAGGGAGCCTGTGACCGGTCCCCGGATATTCATTTCCTGGACTGCCGGATCATCGGGATCCAGATTAAGCTCAATTTCGATCCCCTCCTGGAGTATATCCTCAAGATGTATCAGCATTAGAACCCTCCGAAGGTGAATAGAGATAGATACCGGATGGACAGACCTTTGTCAATTGAGGAACAGGAGCTTGTGAATAGGAAAACTTGGTCCAGGGAACCAAGTTTGGTGATCGGTGATCCGTGATCGGTAATCAGTAAAAAACGTGCCCTTTAATAACGGTTATTGGAACCCAGAGGACGCGGCTTGTCACGGCGAAGTTCGAAGAACGAAGACGGAAGGACGCAGAGGAAATCTGTTCCTTCGGAACCAACCGGGATATCGGGGAACCGGGGAAACGGGCAAAACCTGGAATCCGGAACTTGGAACCTGGAACTCTCCCTCGACAGGCTCGGAACCGTGAGCTTGTCGAACGGCAGCCAATAGCTGGCCAGTGTCAGAGCGTTTTATTACGACTATTCCTTTCCAGCAAGTAGAGACTTCACCTCCTCCAACACTTGTGGGGACAACGAGTCCGATGAACTCAGAATATTATATACATGGAGAAGTAGCGATGCATCCGAGAGCTCAATATTGAATTGTCTTTTTAATCTATCGCGCAAATCTCTTTTTAATCTATCCTCGGTTTCAATAATAATTTTGGTTTCGTAAAGCTTGATGAGAAAGAGAGCGCTATTTTTGTCAACATATATGCATTCATTCTGGTTTTGCTCCCAGTAGCCACCCACATCCACACATCTATCAATTTGGACTTCTTTTGAAATGAACAGTGTCAGATAGGACCACACGGCCAAGACAACTATACTCAATATAAATTTGGCTGATTTGTTCATATCGTAATTTCCTTTTAGTGAGCCTGCTTTATTGAAATGCAGAAAATCCTCTTTTAAAGGGCCTGCTGTTTCCCCCCAGTTTTTGCCTTTCTTTGCGGCTCCGCGTCTCTGCGTGAGGCTGCCTTTACCGCCTTGAAAGGAATTGCTCCTTATCCCCTTTATCCCCTTCATCCCTGCTAAATAGAGCGTTTTTTAGGAACCGCTGTTTCCCCCGATTCAAGGTTCTATCTGTGTCTTGGGTGGACTCGCCTTTACTGTTTTTAAAAAAACCGCTCTTTCCCCATAGTTTTAGATTTCCTCTGCGTCCCCTGCGTCCCTGCGCGAGGCAGCCTTTACTTTTTGGATCTTGGATCCATTTGAAATCCCCAATATCCAATCCTCCATTCTCAATGGGCTATTAATAAAGATAGCCCCGATGAAATCATCCCTGACCCCTGGATCACGCAAAGTGCCTTCATCCTCAACCGGAACCCGGGGGAAATTTTCCATGAACATCCTGGCAAAGATCCCCACGCCCGGCGTTACACACTGACTGTCCTTCTGGATCAAATTGACACTCTTCATCCCACAACTGGGGGACCGGCTCTTGAAGATGAAACCAGAAAGCCCCTCGGACGCAAGTTCCCTCAACCTCCTGGCTGCCCAGCTTTTCATCCGGTCGGTCAGATCCACACCTGTCCGCGTTGTCACCAGTCGCGGACTTTGTGGGTCTCCTGCAAGGTGCATGGATTCCCGAGGAACCCCCAGGCCACACTCCACTTCCGGACAAACGGGGACATAATCCACAGACTGTCCCAGGGTATCCTTTAAAAACCTGTCCAGCCTGTGGCCGCCATCGTAGCGGACCTTCTCACCGAGAAGGCAGCTGCTGATGCCGATGCGAACAGGTTTGGTTTTTGTCATTTTTCTTCCACTTGTCTTATTTTCCATTCACCCTTCACAGTTCACATTTCACAATTCA
>JALHUC010000154.1 GCA_022865845.1 bacterium
AGCCATCTGATAGATTTTAAAGTTGACTTACACATTTTGGAGGGTAGTTCATGAGGATCGGAATTTTAACAGGTGGAGGTGATTGTCCCGGTCTGAATGCAGTCATTCGTGCCATAACCAGAAAGGGTCTCCAGGAGGGTGACAACATCCTCGGGATCCTGCACGGGTGGAAAGGGATGATCACGGGGCAGCATGAGGAACTGACACAGCGTTCAGTTTCCGGACTGATCCATCGTGGTGGCACTATCCTGCACACGTCAAGAACGAACCCTTTCAAGGAGGAAGGGGGGGGCGAAAAGGTGATAGCTACCTTCAAACGCCTGGGTTTGGACGCCCTGATCGCCATTGGTGGTGAGGATACACTTGGGGTCGCCCACAGGCTTTACAAAGAGTACGATATGCCCGTTGTCGGTGTTCCCAAGACCATCGACAATGATCTTTCCGGAACCGATGTGACCTTCGGGTTTGACACGGCTGTATCCATAGCCACGGAGGCCATTGATCGCCTTCACACGACCGCCGAGTCCCATGACCGGGTAATGGTTGTGGAGGTCATGGGTCGGCATGCCGGCTGGATTGCCGTACATTCGGGGATGGCCGGTGGCGCCGATGTCATCCTTATTCCGGAAAAGCCTTTCGATCTGGATGAGGTTTCAGAGGCCATAAGGTCCAGGCATGCGAGGGGCAAGAGTTTTTCCATCGTTGTGGTGGCGGAAGGGGCGAAGCTTGACCATAAAAATATCGAAGGTCTGGTGAAACAGACGGAAGACCTTGACGAGTTCGGGCATGTGAGGCTTGGTGGAATAGGGCATTTTCTGGCCAATGCCATCGAAGAGAGGACAGGTTTCGAAACGAGGGTGACCGTACTCGGTCATGTCCAGAGGGGTGGTAGTCCCACGGCACACGACAGAATATTGGCCACACTCTTCGGAATACGAGCACACGACCTGGTCAGGATGGGGAGGTTCGGCAAGATGTCCGCCATCGTGAACGGCCGTATTGGTGAGGTCACTCTTCAGGAAGCTATTAAAGAGCTCAAGACTGTTGACATGGAACTTTTCAAGATGGCGGCCATTTTCTCAGGCTAGGAGTCTGTCGGAGAACCCTTATAGACTCCTAGCTAAAGTTTGTCGGAAGATTATAATTTGCTGTCATTAAAAAACCGACGAAGTGTCTAACAACAATCACTTTCAGGACGGCTACCCATGTTTAAAACATTTAAGTTTAAGAAAACGTTTATTCCGACAAACATCCGCCGCGTGTTGAAGTATACCGACACGCGGCTAGGATTGTATTGATGTCAGATTCCAGAACCAGGATGGCTATTGTAGGAGGCGGGAGTTGGGGTACAGCCCTGGCGATCCACTGTGCCAGTGTCGGGATGTCGGTCAACTTGTGGGTCTACGAAGAGGATCTCGCCCGGCGGATGGCAGAAACCAGGGAGAATGATGTTTATCTGCCCGATGCCGCTCTGCCCGATGCCATCAGGGTGACCCACAGCTTCGAAGATTGCCTGGCGGGGGCCCAAATGGTGATATCTGTGGTCCCCTCCCACCTTTCGAGGGAAGTCTGGAGCGAGGCTCACTCCTACCTCCCTGTCGATGCAACACTCATCAGCGCCACCAAAGGCATAGAGGACGGAACCTACCTGACCTCCTCCGGGGTGCTGGCCGAGTCCATTGGAGGGGATATCCAGGATCGTATGGTGACACTTTCCGGCCCCACGTTTGCCAGGGAAATCGCTTTGGGTTTGCCTGCGGCGGCAGTCATAGCCGGGAATAATGCTGAACTGACAAGCACAGTCCAATTGGCTCTCAACTCCGAAAGTTTTCGGTTCTACACTAACCAGGACCCCATCGGTGTGGAAGTAGCCGCTTCGCTGAAGAACGTCATGGCCATAGCCGTAGGTATCTGCGATGGGCTTGGGCTGGGCCACAACGCGAGAGCCGCCCTCATTACGAGGGGGTTGGCTGAACTGGCCAGACTCGGTGTAACTCTCGGTGCCGACCCCCTGACCTTCCAGGGTTTGGCAGGTGTTGGTGACCTTGTTCTTACCTGTACAGGGGATCTTTCCCGTAACCGGACCCTTGGGCTGAGGTTGGGCCAAGGCGAAAAACTGGCCGATATTACTGCTTCCACCCCCATGGTTGCGGAGGGCGTCAAGACGACCAGATCGGCACGAGGACTTGCCAGACGGGAGGGGGTGGAGATGCCCATTACCGAGGAGATTTACGAAGTCCTTTACAGTTCGAGAGATGCGTTTCAGGCTCTCAAGGCACTCATGAGTAGATCACCCAAGAAGGAGAACCTTGATTATCAGGTATAAGGTCGTGGAGACCCAGATCGTGACTGATGAGATAATTGAGGGTCTTATCAACTCCTGGGTGGATAAGGGGTGGCTTCTGGATGGAATACGTTTTGCCATGAGCGATGCAAGCAGGCGACCATCAATGGCATTTATCCTTTTCACCAGGGAAGGGGACACACCGGAGGAAGAAGATGGAGGTAGAGATGGAGAGGGAAGTTAGTGCTGTAAAGGTGAAGACCAGTGTGCTCAAAAGGATTCTGGCGCGCCTGGTGGATGGCCTTGTGGCATGGGCTTTTGCCCTGGTCCTTCCGCCGGTTGGAATCCTGGTAGGCATTGTGTACCTTGCTGTGGCTGATGGTGTGCAGAAAGGGCAAAGCTTGGGCAAGATGGTTTTTGGTCTCGAGGTTGTGACATCAGATGGATCACCCTGTGACCTGAAGGCTTCCATTTACAGAAACATCCCCTTTGAACTGGCTCTTCTGTTTGCCGCAGTTCCCCTCCTGGGCTGGATCCTTCTTATCATAGCGGGGATCCCCATTCTCCTCATCGAACTCTGGCTCGTTATCGCGGATCATCACGGGTTGCGACTTGGGGACCGGATCGCCGGCACAACTGTGGTGGAACTGGTCCACTCGGAGCTTAAACCTTGATGGACTAGCAAAAAGTCCATCAAACAGTCCCGCCAATCACGCCACTGGCGTGATGACCGCCCTTCAGAAGGCTCGAAGAGACTTTTTGCGAGGTTATCAACAATGATCCATCGTCTGATTCTCGTATTTGCCACCGGTTTCGGAACCGGTTATGCCCCCATCGCATCCGGAACCTTCGGAACGATGGCGGCCATACCTCTCTTTATCCTCCTTTCACAATGGGGAAATCCGGGGGTGTTAGCCGGACTGGTGTTCATCGCTTTACTTGGAATACCAGCCTCCAATCATATGGAAAGATCCTTAGGTGTCAGTGACCCCGGCAGGATAGTCATTGACGAGATCGCCGGGTATCTTCTTGCCATGGCAGGTTCGCCTGTGGAGGCAAGGTACATAATCGCCGGTTTCTTTTTGTTCCGGTTCTTCGATATCGTTAAACCGCCCCCTGTTCGTCAGGCCGAAAAATATCTGCGCGGTGGACTGGGGGTTGTGGCCGATGACCTCCTGGCTGGGGTCTATGCCTGGATATGTCTGAGATTGCTGGAGAAATTTCTGTTCTGATTGGGGGACAAAGTGCCTGAGGGACGGATTTTTGAGCTGTGTGTCCGGCGAGGCTGGAAACTGGCTGTGGCCGAATCGTGCACCGGCGGACTTATTGGGGCCAGACTGACATCCGTGCCCGGCAGTTCGTCCTATTTCCTGGGCGGTGTCATCGCCTATTCCAACGACCAGAAAAAGAACCTCCTGAATGTGCCTGGCGAGCTGCTTGATTCTTACGGAGCTGTGAGCGGCCCCGTGGCCGAGGCCATGGCCCGGGGGGTTATCGCTGCTACGGGTGCTCACTGCGGGATCTCGGTCACGGGGGTAGCGGGCCCCGATGGGGGAACCCAGGAAAAACCGGTGGGAACGATGTGGGTGGGAATTGCCCTGCCTTCAGGAACGATATCGAGACAATACAATTTCACCGGAAACCGCGACGAGGTGAGGGAACAGGCTGTAAAGGCGGCGATGGAGCTTTTCCTGGAAAAAGCAAAGGCTGTTTAAACGCAGAGGTCGCCAAGGACGCTGAGGAAGGCTTGAATTCCTGGGGAAACAACGGTTTCTATAAAAGCGGCAAAGGCGGCTTCTCGCAGGGACGCAGGGAACGCAGCTTGTCACGTCGAAGCTAAAAGCGAAGACGGGTCATCGCGAACTGTTACCCATGTGAAGCGATCCCGTTTGCTACGAAGGTTATGTTTTTAACGCAGAGTGCGCGAAGGGGCGCAGGGGAAAGCTTTAATCCAGGGGAAGGTGTAGTTTTTATAAAAGCGATCAAAGCTGGTTAACATGGATAAAAGGGATACAGGGGATAAAAACCGGATAAGCAGGGATAAAGCGGAATAGATCAACACCGTGGATATTAGACGTTGGACTTTGGACATTGGACTTTGGACTATCCTAATCCCCATCCCTTTC
>JALHUC010000155.1 GCA_022865845.1 bacterium
ATCCGTATAGGGTGCCGGGGTCAAAGGTGCCCAGCGTGATCTGGGAAGTTACAATCTAGCCCAAAGCCCAAAGCCCAAAGCCCAAAGCCTAAAGGCTAAGGGCTAAGAGAAACAAGAACAGAAGTTTTTTGCGGTATTTTCGTTGGACTTTAGACCTTGGACTTTGGACTTGAGCTCGCGTAGCGAGCGAGCGTTTCACGTGAAACACTCGGTCACTTCGTGACCTCAGGTTTCGGGTTTCAGTCTTGTGGAATGATTTTTCTCTGGACTCTGGACTCTCGACTCTGGACTTTTCCTTCAGTCTATATTAGTTTTCAGTTCACGATCTGACGATCGGAGCCACAACCGGGATCAGGACAATCGAAAAAAACTCCCGAGACCAGATAAATTTTCGTAATGCTTTGATATATAAGGATAAAATGAGCACAAAAACCCTTGTTGTCATCTATTTGCTTACCAAACTCCTCCTTCTGGCCGTATTTTTCACACGCCTGGAAGGCAGGCGCCTGGTTCTGGCCCGTAGGCGGACGTGGAGGAAGGATGTATAGCAAAAGCTCTTTCTGCGCCCTCCGCCCTTCGCCCTTCGCCCTGCCAGACCATGGAGCACCTTCCCTTGGCTAAAATCATCACCGTTGCGAACCAGAAGGGCGGCGTAGGGAAAACCACAACAGCGGTGAACCTTGCGGCCTCTCTGGCGGCTGCTGAGAGAAAGACCCTGTTGGTGGATCTTGATCCTCAGGCCAACGCTTCCAGTGGGTTGGGTATCAGAGCCGGGGATCTTGAGGACTCGATCTACCAGGTGCTGATCTCCAATGTGCCCATAAAAGAGGTCATCAGAACAACCGGGATGGAGTTCCTGGACTTAGTGCCTTCTCACGTGAACCTCATCGGTGCGGAACTGGAACTGGTTTCCAGCATTTCCAGAGAAACGATCCTGACAAGGGCGTTGGGAGCGTTAAAGGAGCCTTACGAATACATTCTTATCGACTGTCCGCCATCCCTGGGACTTTTGACCCTAAACGCCCTTACTGCTGCTGACAGCGTGCTGGTGCCTCTCCAGTGCGAGTATTATGCTCTTGAGGGCCTCTCAAGCCTTTTGGCCACGATCAAGCTCGTAAGAGGAGCGTTGAACCCGCCGCTCGAGTTGGAGGGGATCCTTCTGACCATGTTCGATCCCCGGAACAACCTTTCCCACCAGGTGGCAAAAGAGGCCAGGAATTATTTTCCTGGAAAGGTATTTCGCACCGCGATTCCCAGAAACGTCAAACTGAGCGAAGCTCCGAGTTTCGGGAAGCCAGCGATCCTTTACGATATCAATTCCCCGGGCTCACAGAGCTATCTGGCCCTGGCCCAGGAGATGTTGAACGGAAGTAAATAAGTTTCAGATTTCAAATTCCAGGTTTCAAATTGCACAATCGCTTGCTTGCCGACCTGTTTGAAATTTGAATTTTGAAATTGAGAGGACACTGTATGACCACCGAACGTAAACGACAGGCTCTCGGAAAGGGTTTAGGCGCTCTTATCCCCGGGGGTGGCGAGGCCCCACTTCAGGGAGAACTTCTCCTGGTTGCTACCCAGGAAGTATTTCCAAACCCTGAGCAGCCAAGGGTCCGGTTTGAGGAGGCCGCTCTCCAGGAGCTGGCTGCCTCCATCAGGGAGCAGGGAGTTCTTCAGCCTCTTCTGGTCAGAAGGGTGCCGGGTGGTTATGAGTTGATCGCGGGAGAGAGAAGGCTGAGAGCTTCACGCATAGCTGGTCTGGAGAGGATCCCTGTCCTGTGCCGCCGGATTGAGGATGACCGAAAGCTGGAGCTGGCCCTCATTGAAAATATTCAGCGGGAAGATCTGAACCCCCTTGAGGAGGCACAGGCATACCGGGAACTTCAGTCCATCAATAAATACACGCAGGAGGAGGTCGCCCGCCGGGTCGGGAAGGACAGGGCTACGGTGGCAAACTCCATCAGGTTGCTCAATCTGCCTGATTTTGTGAAAAATGAATTAGCGGCAAACAGGATTTCCGCCGGTCACGCCCGGGCTCTCATGCCCCTCAAGGACGAAAAGGCAATGAGGCCCATGCTGGCCCGCATTCTGAGGGAAGGGTTGTCCGTCAGAGAGGTTGAGCGCGGCGTGGCGAGGCTGATCTCAGGTACCAGGGAGCACAAGACTATTGCAGGCCGGGATACCCCCGAGTCAAAGGATCTTGAGAACCGGTTGACCAGAAAACTTGGGTGCCGCGTCCGGATTCACAACTCTGGCAAAGGCGGCCGCCTTGAAATCAGATATACTGACCTTAACGAACTTAACGCTGTTGCTGATAAAATACTGAAAAGCGACAGCTGATGGGCTCCCACAATGGCTCAAAGAGGTATTTTACGGGGCTATCACAACTTAAAACGGACAGCTATCAGCTGATAGCTGATTACCAGAAACCTTAAGCCGGAGGTTGTTAACCATGATTAAGAAAGAGCCGACGGTCGCGCGCGGTGAGATAAAGGCATTTTTAGGTGAGGGAACTGATTTCAAAGGCATCCTCACTTTTGAGGGCACAGTGCGCGTCGATGGACAGCTGGAAGGAGAGGTCTATACCAAGGATACTCTCATTGTTGGCGAGAGCGCTGTCGTAGCCGCCGAGATCAATGTCCATACCATCGTCATATCGGGCATCGTAAGGGGCAATATCAACGCGACAGGGAAGATCGAGGTGCACCGTCCCGGAAAGCTGTTCGGAAATGTGAAAACCCCCAGCCTTTTCATTGAAGAGGGGGTTATTTTCGAAGGCAACTGCGCCATGGCCTACGACGCTTCTGGAGAGAAAAAGGTCTCTCCCATCACTGTTCAGCATGACGGGGAAGGGCAGGAAGCGGAAGATAGAACAGCTGCGGCAAAAACCGATTGAAGAATTCGTCTAATTACAGTATATTTCAAAGCCGCTTGCGGATGACTCGGTGAGTTCTTTGCCGCTTGCGGATGACTCGGTGAGTTCTTTCAATAAATATGTACACCGGGTCTTCGTTGGAACCCTGTTGTTGATCTTCGTAGTTGCAGGCATTCTTTTGCTTACGGGACACAGGTCGTGGGCCCGGGGCGTTGCCCTGGGAGGAGCGGCCAGCCTGGTGAACCTTGTCATCATGGCAGGCGACGTTCGCAAGCAGGGACCCATGGCCGGTGACCAGGGCATGAGTCCGGCTTACGGGAGATATGCGTTGAGGATGGCTGTAATAGCCGCGGTCCTCATCTATTCAGCTACTAGCATTAAGATCGCCTTTTGGGCCACAGTACTGGCTCTCTTCACGTCGCAGTTCATTATGACCGGCGGGGAGTTTTTGGGAGAAAGAGAACAGGAACCTTCGTAATATGGGAGACATAACCCACGTACCGACATTTGTTGTTGAACTCTTCGGGATCACCCTTACGGTGAACTATCTCACCGTATTTAATACCTGGGCTATCATGGCGACCCTCATCGTGCTGGCATTTATTGTCAGGGGGCGCATCAAGGAAACTCCAGGGCCTGTTCAGAGAGTGGCCGAGCTTTACATCTCCGCCATGGACAACCTTACCAGGGAGACGCTGGAGACGACCAGCAGGGCCTACTTCCCCCTTGTCGCCACCATGTTCGCCTTTCTGCTCCTGTGCAACTGGTGGGGTATCATCCCGGGCTTTGAAGAGCCCACCAAGGACCTCAATACGCCGCTCAGCCTGGGGCTCATGGGTTTTTTCCTTACCCACACCGCTTCCATTCGCGCCAAGGGTATCGGGCTTTACCTCAAGGAGTACACACACCCATTTTTTATCATGGCTCCCCTCAACGTCGTGGGTGAGCTCGCGAAGGTGGTCTCCATCTCCTTTCGTCTTTTCGGGAACATCATGGGAGGGGCGATCATTATAACGGTTGTCTCCTGGATGGTTTACAGTGTAGCCCTTCCCCCATTCCTCTATGCGTTCTTTGGCATGTTTGTGGGCACTGTACAGGCTTTTGTGTTCACCATGCTTACGATCACTTACATCGCAGTGGCGACAAAATAGGAGCGACGAGTGGACCCGGTGGCCGTATCATTGATCGTTAAAGCCATGTATGCATTGGGCGCCGCCTTTGCTGTCGGATTCGGGGCCGTCGGCCCGGGAACCGGTATGGGCCTGAATGCGGCCTCTGCCGTCGAGGGGATGGGAAGGCAGCCCGGAACTTCATCGGACCTCTTCCGGATCATGCTTATCGGCCAGGGCGCCACCTCCACACCACCGACCTTTGCCCTCGTCATCGCCATCCTTCTGCTTTTCGGAATGGGGGACGCAACCTATCTGGTCCAGGGCTTTGCCGGGCTGGGAGCGGGGATATCCATCGGAGCAGCTTCCTTTGCTTCAGGCCTGGGGAGTTCATTGCCGGCTTCCATGGCGTGTGAGGCCATCGCGCGCCAGCCTCATCTGCGCAGGCCCTTCACAACACTGATGCTCGTGGGCCAGGCTCTCAGTCAGACGCCCCTGATCTTCGCCCTCCTGGTGTCGTTCCTGCTCATCTTCCTGCCTGCATCGCCTGATGCGGGGATCTTGCAATACGTTGCTAGAATATCGGCGGGGATCTGTATGGGCTTTGGATCCATTGGGTCGTCCATCGGATCGGGGCTCGCCGCGGAATTGGCCATTGTCGGTATCAGGCACCACCGGGAGCCTGAAAAGGCCTCGGGCCCCATCACGCGAACCATGCTGCTGGGACTGGCCGTGGCTCAGTCACCAAGTGTTTTTGCGCTGGTTATTTCATTCGTTCTGCTGCTGACGATCTGAACCCGGCCAGGGCCGGGAGTTTTAAGTTTGAGGTTTGAGGTTTGAGGTTTGGGGTTTGAAGTTTGATTTGAAATCTGGAATTTGAAATTTGGAATCTGATTACCATAAAGGAGGTAACAAATGGACGGTATCACAGGAGTTGAACTGATTCGCGCAGCCGCCCTTCTGGGCGCGGGCATGTCCATGGGGTTCGGAGCTATCGGACCGGGTATCGGTGAAGGCTTTGCCGCCGGTAAGGCGTGCGAGGCCATCGGAAGGAATCCCGACCAGGCTGGACTGCTGACCAGGACCATGCTCGTCGGTCAGGCTGTTTCCGAATCCACAGGCATTTACGCCCTTGTCATCTCCCTGCTTCTTATCTTCGTAGTTAAGGGATAGGTCCCGACTCAGGGACAGGCGGGGAAAACTGTTGACACAAAAGAACCGTTTTATTAATTTGGGTGGCGCTTTGCGAAATGTTGCACTCAGCAACACTCTGAATTCAAGGAGGCTAGGACCAACTTGATATCTGTCAACTTTACCCTACTGGTACAACTTGCCAACTTCCTGATTCTATTGGTGATTCTCAACTATCTTCTGTTCAAGCCGGTCTTGCGGGTATTGGACGAACGGGAAAAACTTGTCAACGAGTCAGCCGAAGCGAAGGAAAGGCTCGGCAAGCTCGCCTCGGAGAACATCGAAGAGTACGAGAGCAGGCTACTCGCCGCCAAGCAGGAAGCCATGGGCATCCGGGCCGCAGAGCGCACTGTAGCCAATACAGGTTTCCGTCAGAAAATGCAGGAAGCCAGGGTCGTGGGAACTCAGGAGCTGGAAAAAGCCCGGCAGGAGATCGCGTCGGAGGCGGAAAGATCCAGGGAAACTCTCATGGCCGAGGCCCGGGCGCTTGCGAGCGGCATCGCTGTTAGACTGGTGGGGAGGAAGCTGTGAGGTCATTTTCAAGGGCTGTTTTCACGTGTATCCTCCGTGTCCTCCCGCTCCTTGTTCTGCCATCCATCGTCCTGGCTTCCGGTGGGGAAGAGGGCGGGTGGCGATCTATTTGGGACCTGGGATGGCGCATTGCGAACTTCGCCATTCTCGCGGGAGTGCTTTTTTACTACGCTCGCAAGCCTGCAGTAAACGCCATAAGAAACAGCATCGAGTCGGTTAAAACCCTTCTGAAGGAAGCCAGAGAGTCCCGCAAGGCCTCGGAGGCCCGGATGAAGGAGGCCGAGGAAAAGTTGGCCGGAGTCGACAAGGAGATCAGCGAACTTCTTGAATCGGCCCGCAAGGAAGGTGAAGCGGAGCGGGAAAGGATTCTGGCTGAAGCGGCCAAAGCCCTGGAAAAGCTTAAAGCTGAAACCGCCCTGGCCATCGAGCAGGAGCTCGAGAAGGCAAAGGACATCCTGAGAATGGAAGCGGCCAACGCGGCCGTTGCCCTGGCGGAGGAAGTCATCAGCAGGAATATAACCCCCGAGGATCAGGCCAGGTTCGTCACCGAATATCTCGAAAAACTGGAGGCTAACCAGTGATAGGAATAGTCCTGGCAAAACGCTACGCCAAAGCGGTCATCGACCTGGCCCAGGAGGCTGGCATCCTAAAGGAAGTAGGTCAGGATCTGGACCGGATAGCTGACCTGTTCGCTGAGAGCCATGAACTGGTCAATGTTTTTGCTGACCCGACAATCGCATCCAGGGCCAAGGAGAAGGTCCTGTCCGAGGTGCTGAAAAAGGGCGGCGTTCAGGAACTGACCATGAAGTTCATCCACGTTGTTCTCCAGAAAGGCAGGATCCTGGGTGTGGGCGAGATCGCCCGTTCCTACAGGGACCTTTCTGACCAGCTGGAAAACAGAATTCGGGCTCGGGTTGTTACTGCTGCCCGCCTGGACGACAATGACAAGAGCAGAATGAAAGATGCACTGTCAAAGATCTCAGGAAAGGACGTGGTCCTTGAGGTCGAGGTAGACGAAAGCCTCCTCGGGGGTGTTGTTGCCTATATGGGCAGCCAGGTCTACGATGGCAGCATCAAAAACCAGTTAACGCAATTAAAGGACAATCTCAGCAAGGGGAGATAGGTCGCGATGCAGATTAGAGCTGAAGAGATCACCGAGATAATTAAAAAACAGATCGAGGGTTTCGAAAAGACCATTGATGTCAAGGAAACGGGCATTGTGTTGTCCACAGGCGATGGCATCGCCCGTGTTCACGGTCTTGAGAACGCCATGGCCGGAGAGCTTGTGGAGCTGCCGGGCGAGGTTTTCGGAATGATCCTCAACCTCGAAGAGGACAACGTGGGTATCGTTCTTCTGGGTGAGTACCAGCTCATCAAGGAAGGGGATATCGTCAAGCGCACCGGACGCATCGTTGAGGTGCCCGTGGGCAAAGGGATGCTTGGCCGGGTGGTTAACGCTCTGGGCCAGCCCATTGACGGGAAGGGCCCTATCGAGTCGGAAGGTACCCGCCTGGTGGAGGTCATCGCTCCCGGCATCGTAAAAAGGCAGCCCGTTAAAGAGCCCCTCCAGACTGGCATTAAGGCCATCGACTCCATGATCCCCATCGGCCGCGGTCAGCGGGAGCTCATCATCGGCGACCGCCAGACCGGGAAAACGGCCGTGGCCATCGACACGATCATCAACCAGCAGCACGCAGACGATCCCGTTGTTTGTATCTACGTCGCTGTGGGGCAGAAGGCGTCTACTGTCGCCAGGGTGGTCCGGGACCTCGAGGAAAACGGGGCCATGGAATACACCATCGTTGTCAGCGCGTCGGCCAGCGAACCCGCTCCCCTGCTCTTTCTGGCGCCCTTTGCCGGCTGCTCCATGGGCGAGCACTTCCGGGACAACGGCCAGCACGCCCTGGTGATCTACGACGACCTTTCAAAGCACGCTGCGGCTTACAGGCAGCTTTCCCTTCTCCTCAGGCGCCCACCCGGACGCGAAGCTTATCCGGGGGACGTTTTCTACCTTCATTCGAGGCTTCTCGAGCGTGCCGCCAAGTTGAGCGACGCCGAGGGGGGTGGTTCCCTGACGGCCCTGCCTATCATCGAGACCCAGGCCGGTGACGTTTCGGCTTATATCCCCACCAACGTGATCTCCATCACCGACGGGCAGATCTTTCTGGAGTCGGATCTGTTTTATTCAGGCATACGACCAGCCATCAACGTGGGTATCTCGGTCTCCCGTGTCGGTGGCAACGCCCAGGTCCGGGCTATGCGACAGGTTGCGGGGAGACTGCGCCTCGAGCTCGCCACGTTCAGGGAAATGGCGGCTTTCGCCCAGTTCGGATCGGACCTGGACAAGGCCACCCAGATGCAGCTGGCCAGAGGTGAGAGGCTGGTTGAGATCCTCAAGCAGGGCCAGTTCGTGCCCCTGCCGGTGGAGAAGCAGGCCATTCTAATCTATGCGGCCACAAACGGGCACCTTGACGATTATCCGGTGGATGCCCTCGGCAAATACGAAGTAGAGCTCTACCACTTCATGGACAACAGGTTCTCGGATCTTGTGAAGGATCTGGCCACCAAGAAGGAGATCACCGACGAGATCAAACCCAGGCTCGAGGACGCTCTGGCAGCCTTCAAGTCGGAGTTCGTTTACGAATAAGCCTTCCTGACCCTCGGACCTAAGGGGGATTTAAGGGACTTTAAGGAGAGCAGAGACCTTTTATGGGCACCTTACGGGAGATTAAGCGACGCATCACCTCGGTGCAGAACACCGAGCAGATCACCAAAGCCATGAAAATGGTCGCGACTTCGAGACTGCGCAGGGCCCAGGATGCCATCGTTGCGTCCCGCCCCTACGCTCACAAGATGCTCGAGGTGTTGTCCAGCCTCGCGCTGAGGACGAACCCCCAGGCCCACCCATTGCTCCATACCAGGGAGCCTGAAAAGGTGGATCTCATCGTGGTGACCTCCGACAGGGGCCTGTGTGGAGCTTTTAACTCCAACATCATCAGGCAGGCCGAGCGGTTCATGCGGGAACGCCCGCACTGGGAGTTCACCCTCCACCTGGTGGGACGAAAAGCCAACGATTACTTCAAACGACGGGATTACAACATCCGGAAGGTATCCCTGAACATCCTTTCCGATATATCCTTCCCCCACGCCATTGCTGTGGGAGACGATGTGGTGGAAAACTACCTTTCCGGGGAGTTCGACCGGGTCTACATGGTGTACAACGAGTTTAAATCAGCTATGCAGCAGACAGTGGTCGTAGAACAGCTCCTGCCCATAAAGCCCATGGATATTTCCGAGGATTACTACCCGGTGGAGTACACCTTCGAGCCTTCCGAGGACGTACTTCTGGAACAGCTGCTGCCGAGGCACATCAACGTGCAGGTCTACCGTGTCTTCCTCGAATCGGTGGCCAGTGAGCACGGCGCCCGGATGACCGCCATGGAGTCGGCCTCCAAAAACGCCGGGGAAATGATCGAAAAGCTCACCCTCATATACAACAGGACCAGACAGGCTGCCATTACGACAGAGCTCATCGAGGTTGTCAGCGGCAAGGAAGCGATGAAGTAGACGGTTCGGAGCGAAAGGGCTTCGAAGCGCGGAATATATAGGCCAAACTACTAAATACCTCATCAAGGGGGACAGTTAATTGAAGAACATCGGCAGAATTACACAGATCATCGGACCTGTTCTCGACATCGAGTTCGAGCCGGGGAAACTTCCCGCCATTTACAACGCCGTCAGGATCCAGGGTGAATCGGGTGGCATGAAGATCGATCTTATCACCGAGGTCCAGGCTCACCAGGGCAACAACGTGGTAAGGACGGTGGCCATGAGCTCTACCGATGGCCTTATCCGCGGCATGGAGGCCGAGGATACCGGCGGCCCCATCACCATCCCTGTGGGCAGGTCCACCCTGGGCCGCATCATGAACGTCACCGGCGATCCGGTGGATGAGATGGGCCCCATAGAGAGTGATGTGCGCTACCCGATCCACAGGCCGGCTCCCAGCCTGGAGGATCAGAGCACCGAGAACGAGATCCTCGAGACCGGCGTCAAGGTCATTGATCTCATCCAACCCTATGTCAAAGGCGGCAAGATCGGCCTGTTCGGAGGCGCCGGGGTGGGCAAGACCGTTATCATCATGGAGATGATCAACAACATCGCCACCGAGCACGGAGGTTTCTCGGTCTTTTCCGGAGTGGGTGAACGTACCCGTGAAGGCAACGACCTGTGGTTGGAGATGAAGGAGTCCAAGGTCCTCGACAAAACCATCCTCGTCTATGGCCAGATGAACGAGCCTCCAGGGGCGCGTCTGAGGGTTGGGCTTTCAGGCCTCACCGCCGCTGAGTACTTCAGGGATGAAGAAGGGCAGGACGTTCTCCTGTTCGTAGACAATATCTTCCGGTTCACCCAGGCAGGCTCCGAGGTCTCCGCTCTCCTGGGCCGTATCCCCAGTGCCGTGGGTTATCAGCCCACCCTCGCCACCGAGATGGGTGAGATGCAGGAGAGGATCACCTCTACCAGCAAAGGTTCCATCACCTCGGTCCAGGCCATCTACGTCCCTGCGGATGACCTTACCGACCCCGCTCCGGCTACTACCTTTTCGCACCTGGACGCCACAACGGTTCTTTCCAGGAAGATCTCCGAGCTTGGGATCTACCCGGCCGTGGACCCGCTGGACTCCACCTCCAGGATCCTGGATCCCAGGATCGTGGGGGAGGAGCACTACAAAGTCGCCCGCGAGGTCCAGCAGGTCCTCCAGCGGTACAATGACCTTCAGGATATCATCGCCATCCTCGGCATGGACGAGCTCTCGGAGGAAGACAGGCTCACCGTGTCCAGGGCCAGGAAGGTTCAGAAGTTTCTGTCCCAGCCGTTCTTCGTGGCCGAACAGTTCACCGGCACCCCCGGCAAGTACGTCAAGCTGGAGGACACGATCCGCGGATTCAAGGAGATCGTTGAGGGCCTGCATGACGAGCTGCCGGAACAGGCGTTCTACATGGTTGGCACCATCGAAGAGGCTATTGAACAGGGCAAAAAAATGGGCGAATCGGCCGCCTGATCGGAATAGACTATGGCAGATGTAAGCATAGACAAAATTAAATTGGAGATCGTCACACCTGAGAGGGTCGTTGTATCCGAAGAGGTGGACGAGGTGGTGCTGCCCGGGCTGGAGGGTGAATTCGGTGTCCTGCACGGCCACATTCCCTTTCTCACCGCTCTGAAGGTGGGAGTGCTCAGCTATAAAAAGGACAATACCCAAGAGCACCTGGCAGTCTCGTGGGGATATGCGGAGGTTACCGGCGATAACGTCAAGGTCCTGGCCGAATCGGCCGAAAAGGCCTCCGAGATCGACCTGAGCCGGGCCCAGTCCGCCAGGGAGGCAGCCGAGAAGATCCTCGTCGCCGGCAAGGAAGACACCGAGCACGAGGAGGCCAAGGTGAGGCTGGAAAAGGCCCTAATACGTGTTCAAGTTGCAGGAAAGAAATCAGAAACCGTCAAAATTGGACAAAAACGCCCCGTTTGGGGCGTTTTTATTGATATATTCTGCAACTTGAACAGTGTCTAGTTTCTAGTGTCTGGTGTCTAGCGCCAAAAGGCCAATGCTCTTGCTAGACACTAGAAGCCAGATACTAGACACTGGTATTATAAGCACCCTCTTCTCTTTGACTTTTGATGGCAGGTGCTTATAATACCGATTCTTCCGGGATGTGGCGCAGCTTGGTAGCGCGCATGGTTCGGGACCAT
>JALHUC010000156.1 GCA_022865845.1 bacterium
AATGGATCCGACTTCGTGCTTCCGCTGTCATGGCAATCCGAAATCGGCCGAAACCTGTGTGCGTTGTCACGGCTAGCTGGGAACGAGGAGAAGATCATGCGTAAACTGGCATTTTTGTTTTTTATTACTTCGGTTTTTATGCTGAGCGCCTGTGCTGAGCCCAATCCCGATGCACCCGTTGGCGGGATCCACGCCCTGGACGGCAGCTTTCTTGCTGGCAGTGTGCACGGTCCTGTCGCCAAGCAGGACCTGACCTTCTGCCAGGCCTGTCATGCCAACGATGACGATCCTCCGCGTTTCATCGTCGGGATCGAGTCGGCGGGCAACAACGGCTGCGAAGGTTCCGGGAGCTGCCACGATACCAACCTTGCCCATCCGCTGAACTGGGCCGGGGCCAACAGCACCTTCCACTATTCGGCCGGAAACGTTCAGCAAGCCTGCACCCTCTGCCACGGCGCGGCCCTGGACGGGATTGGTGGCGCACCAGGTGCGCCGAGCTGCCTGCAATGCCATGACTCGGCGACAGCGTTTACCCTCGACTGCACCGCCTGCCACAATTACCCCCCTGACGGAACAGACTACACGATCGATTCCGAGGCCATCAACGGGGTGGATCATTCGGCCGTACCCCTGGGCGAACATGAAGATTGCACCACCTGCCACGGCATGAGCGAGTCCGCGGCGGGCGGCACTTTCGACCCGGCCGCCAACTACGCGCGTTTCGACAAATCCACTGACAACAACGGTGATCATTGGGACGGCAACATCCAGATGAATGGGGATACCGGGTACAGTGACACCAATTACGGCTGTGACAGCGCGGGGTGTCACCTCAACGACCCCGTTCACCAGCTGCCCGACTCTTCCGGGCTTACTGTCGTCCTGAAGAGCTTCGGCGCGGGGAATATACCCCATCTCCTGGACGGCACCTACCTTTCCGGCGGTCTGCACGGCCCCGATGCCAAGCAGGACCTCACCGTCTGCCAGGTCTGTCACGGACAGCCGGGCGGCCCCGGCTCCGATCCGGCCTTTGACCGCGGCATCATGGGCAACGGCTGCGAGGATTGCCACGGCATTGGCCTCGCCCACCCGCAGAACTGGGCCGGGCCCAACAACACCTTCCACTATTCTGCCGGAAGCATCCAGGAGGCGTGCACCCTGTGCCACGGGGCAAGCCTGGACGGTAGTGCAGGGCCGAGTTGCCTTAACTGCCACGACTCAGCGACCACGTTTACCCTCGACTGCACCTCCTGCCACGGCTATCCGCCCGACGGGTCCAACGGGATCGAGCATGGGGGTGCTGCCGACCAGACCCTGCATCTGGAGTGCACCCGGTGCCACGGCATGAGCGAAACCGCGGCAGGAGGAGGTTTCGAACCCCACGCCAACTACGCCCTCTTCGAAATAGTCACCGACACCATCGGCGCCCACTGGGACAGCAACATCCAGATGAACGGTGATCGCGGCTATGACGAGGATCAATGGGCCTGCACCAACGCGAGCTGCCACGGCACGGATGAAAGCCTCAGCGACTCAGGGATTGACGTAATACTTGAGAGTTTCGATTAACCGGACCACCTTTTTTAACAGCGATTGGAATGAAAGAGCCCGCCCCGGTGACCCGGGGCGGGCTCTTTATGTGAAGGCATTGCTTCCCTGTCAGTACCTACCTCGACAATGAATCCGGAACAGAGTTGAGGCCTGGCTGGGAGAGATTTGCCGAGGTAAATACTTAAACCTCTGCACAGAACTTAGCTTGCTTCAGGTTCCCCCTACCCCTCAGGCAGGCCGAAAAGCCGATCCACGAATTTAGTCGACCATGTCGCCACCTGGGTCTGGACGATAAAGGCGGCCGCCAGAACCAGGGCGGCATCGGTACCCGCTTTGCCGAAGGCGTTCACCGCAATGGCCAGGGAAATGGACAGGTTTCGAAGGCTCGTACCGTAAATGAGTGCGATGGCGTCAGCCCTGGGCAGGAAGAGGCGGCCGGCCCAGATCCCTATTGTCAGGGTCAAACCATAAAACAGAAGCACCGGTATCAATATCTCCAGAAGTAGTAGAGGCCTGTCCACGATGACCTGTGCTCTTAAAGCGATGGCTGTAAACACCATACCTATGACCCCCAGGGTGGAAAGGGGAGGGAATGCCGGGCCGATCCGTTCGGAAAACTCTTTTTGACCATACAGCTTGAGCAGGATCTGTCGTGTGACAAAGCCGACGGCCATGGGCAGAAGGACGATGAGGAAGACCTTCCTCAAAACTATGGCCACGTTCACATCCACCTGGGCTCCCAGGAGAAACCTGATATAAAAAGGTGCCAGAACTGAGCCGGTGATAAGGCCGAAGATCATCATCTTAACAGCCTCCTCCACATTGCCCTTTGCAAACCCGGTCCACGACACTGTCATGCCGCTGGTGGGTATGAGCGCGGCCAGGAGGAGTCCCAGGGCAAGGAAGGGGCGATCCGGAAAGAAGATCCGACCCAGGCCGTAGCCGAGAAGAGGTAGTATGATGAAGTTTGTGAACTGGGCAATACCCTGGGGCAGCCATGAAAATTTCGTGAACGCTTTTTTGTACTGCAAGGTCACCATCATGGGAAAGACCATGATAAAAGTGAACGCCGGGATGAATACCTTCAATGGGGCGGGATCTGAAATGACCCCAAAGAGCAGACCTGCCGCCATGGAAACCGGGATAACGATAATGAGGTTCCTGGTGAGTGCCCTGAGCAGGTTGAGCATAAGCGGTCCTTTCATGTGCGAGTATTAGAATGTTTTAATATTATTAAGCGAGGTAGATGTCAAGGGGGGGCGGAAAAGCAGGGCGAAGGGCGAAGGGCGGAGGGCGGAGGGCGTTTAGAGCAGGAGCGCAAAAAGAAGAGGATCAGTCCAGCGTCCAATGTCCAACGGTGTCATCGCGAATCACGCTTTTGGCGTGATGAAGCGATCTCAGGTAAAAGCTGTTAACAGGGATGAAGGGGATAAAAGGGATTAGTGAAA
>JALHUC010000157.1 GCA_022865845.1 bacterium
GTTAGAATTCATCACAATGCTGTCAGTCGTTGCCATGATCTTTTGTGCCGCTACTGTTTTTGTGGCTCTCATTGCTGGCGGTGTCCTCAAAGCCAGTAGCGCCATGAGAAAGAAGGCAACGCAGGAAATTTCCTGACCTGGTAATAGTGATCTCGTAGAGAGGGGAGCCATCAGGCTCCCCTTTTTTTGTTTTCCGAAACGTGGAGGAAGACTGTAGCCTGGGTAAAGCACAGCTACCATAAAAGCGATGTTTTTCACCGCAGGGTACGCAGTGCGGCCATTGAAAGGCCGCACTGCAGGGTAGAATCTTTAATCTGGAGAAAAGACGGTTACAATAAAGGCGATGTTTAATCCAACACAAAGTACACGAAGTGGCACAAAGGGTTTTGTACAGACCCGGATCTCTTACTTCGTTAACTTCGTGAACTTCGTGTTGAAAAAATCACTTTTTGTAAAGGAATCAGCTGTATCCTTATGGTCATTGCGGGAAGTCACGCATGAATGTACAGAAGTTCTTCAGCATCTTCCCGAAAAAAAAGTACCACACCTAAAGCTGTTGCTATTTGTCCCCTGAATCAAGCTTCTCTGCGTGTTCCACATCCATACCTTTCAAATCACGGTTCACGAGTTACGAATCACGGAATTTTCCTGACAATTTTTGTCCCATGACAAGATGTGTCACCAATTTTCCCCAAATTTTCGTCGTTTGTCCAATTTGATACCCGGGATTTGATCGGGAAAATGAAGTAAAATCAGTGAATTACAAAAATGTAACAATTTTGAACGGATTGGCATCCCGCTTGCAACTACCTGATTGTAATCAATAAAGTGCAAGTGCCTGATTACATACAGAGTCAAAAAGGAGCATCTGAAATGAAGGCAAAAGCAATAGCCGTTGATAGGAGAGAGATTGTTGTGGTTCGGTTGGCATGGCTGCTTGCAGCGGGCGGTTGCTTAATGATCCTTCAACTCCTTTTTTGATTCTATCAGTCTACTAAGGTGAGGCTGCCTGTGGTTTAGTCTCACCATGTAAAAGGTGTTTTACCCCCACCCCACCCCCTGGCCCGGGGCCGGTTTACCGGCTCCGGGCCAACCTCTGTAAATTCAGTACCCAGTACCCAGTACCCAGTACCCAGTACCCAGTACCCAGTACCCAGTACCCAGTACCCAGTACCCAGTACCCAGGGCGGAGGGCGGAGGGCGGAGGGCGTTGGGACGTCAGATCATTCGCGATTACGGATAACGTATGAACCCACATAGGAACTTTTCCGATTTTTCGCACTCCGCACCAGACGAGATGGACGAGCCGCTCTCCGCACTGCTTTGTTAGACCCCAGACCCCAGAAGCTACTCTTCACCGACTCTGCTTTTCTTTGGACTTTGGACTTTGGTCTTTGGACTAGCCTTTCACACCACCTCTCCCCACCACTTCCCGGCAAGCACTGAAATCCTGTTTAAAGTAGCATCCATCCATGCCAATTCAGGGCAATTAACGGTCGAATTCAAACCAGGTTCATTTCCTCCTAACCGTTTGAAAACCTGTTTGTTTCCTTGACAACGGAATAGCCCGAAAGTATATTGTGGGGCAAAGTGGTAGAAAGTGGGGAGACACGCAACCATGAACCACGCACCCTTCAGAGGCCGGTACCAGCATGCCCTGGATGACAAGGGACGCCTAAGCATCCCATCCAGGTTCAGGGAGACCCTCGTCCAGGAACATGACGGACGGCTGATCATCACCAACCTGCCCCATTGCCTGGTGGCATACACTCCCGACCAGTGGGAAGCCATTGAAGCCAGATCGGGAAAGCTTTCCACGGTCAAAAGCAACGTACAGAGTTTCCTTCGGTACTTCTACTCCGGCGCAACGGAATGTGAACTTGACAAGCAGGGCCGGGTCCTAATCCCTCCATCTCTGAGAGAAGCCATCGACCTGGACAGACAGGTCGTCATAGCTGGAATGTTGAATCGCCTCGAGATCTGGAGCCAGGTCAGGTGGGATGAGGAGATGAAGAGGGCTATGGAGAACTTCGACGATATCTCCGACGAACTGGCCGATTTCGGCCTTTAGGTCGCGACCTTCAAGGTCGAATACAGGAGGCGCAAATTGACCGGAAGCGAGGCGATCTGTCGCCACGTACCGGTCCTGCTGGAGGAGGTCCTTGAGGGTCTGGCCATCCGGCAGGGCGGAGTGTATCTGGACGGAACCATCGGGTGGGGTGGCCATACTTCCCGGATACTCCAAATGTACGAGGATACCCGCGTTATCGGGTTGGATCATGATGCCGCGGCTCTGGAGGCCGTTTCCCGAAAGCTGGCGAACTTTGGGGACAGGGTTTTGCTCTTTCACAGCGACTTTCGCCAGTTGGATAAAGTGCTCGATGAAGCCGGTGTTGGACTGGTGGATGGGGCACTTATGGACCTGGGGGTTTCTTCCATGCAGCTTGAAGATGCCGACAGGGGGTTCTCCTTTGCCCAGGATGGTCCCCTTGACATGAGAATGAACCCCGATTCGGGAGTTGCGGCCTCTGAGATCGTTAACACATGGGCACAGACGGATCTTGCCAACCTGTTTTTCAAGTATGGAGAGGAAAAACGCTCCAGGGCCATTGCAGCGGCCATTGTGAGGACAAGAGAAACATCCCCCATAGAGAGTACGCTGCAACTGGCGGATCTTATCAGTTCGGTGCCGGGGATGGGCAGAGTGAGAAATATACACCCGGCAACCCGTACGTTTCAGGCGCTGCGCATCGAAGTGAACGATGAACTCGATGCAGTAAGACAGGTTATCCCTACCGGTGTCGAGCGCCTGACCCCGGGAGGCAGGTTGGTAATAATAAGCTTCCACTCCCTTGAGGATCGCATAGTCAAGAGAAGCTTCAGGGAGTTGGAAAGCCCGTGCCGCTGCCCCAAAGAATTTCCTGAATGCCGGTGCGGCAAAGTAAGCGCGGGCAGGGTGGTGACAAGGCGACCATTGGTTCCGACAGAGGCAGAGATCAAAACCAATCCCCGCAGCCGCAGCGCGAAGTTGAGGGTATTTGAAAAGGGCAGAATGTAGAACGCAGAATGCAGAACACAGGACGCAGAATGGAAATTAATAGCCGTTACTTGGAACTCGGAACCTGGAACTATTTTAGCTATGACCGTAGCCGCTGAGACAAAGGTAAGGCAGTCCGAGCGCATCTCCTTGAGGGGAGGACTGAAGGATTTCGCCTTCGCTCTGCTGGTGTTGGTGCTTTTAGGCTGTGCCATCTTCATAACAGCCTGGAGACGGGTGGCATTCATAGATGTGGGGTACGAGATCAGGAGGCTGGAAAAGAGTGAATCTGAGTTTCTTTATCTACAGCATGAGATGGAGATAGAAAGAGCCATGCTCAACAGCCCTGAACGGATAGAAAAGGTGGCCCGGGCCAGGTTTGGGCTGAGAGAACCGGAACCTGGACAGATCAGGGTTGTGCCATGAGAGGGACACACGGGAACGGATGCAGGTGGGACGCCACTGTTCGATCCCGTATCCGCTTCCTCGGTTTTTTCCTTACCTTCCTGCTGATCCTGCCGGCGGGAAAGGCCTTTTATCTTCAAATACACGAGCGGGATGCCTTAAGGGACCGCGCCAGCCGCCAGAGCCAGATGGTAGAGAAGGTAAATCCGCGCCGCGGCGCGATCCTGGACCGTAACGGTCAGCCTCTCGCTATAAGTGTTCCAGTCCCCTCCATATACGCTGTAAGAGAGAAGATTGAAAACAAGTCCCTGGCAGCCCGTGAACTGGCGCCCATACTGGATCTGAGTCCCGATGCACTTATGAACAGGATGGACAGGGGAAGCGGATTTGTGTGGCTCAAGAGGAAAGTTGATCCTGATGTTGCCGACCGGGTCAAAGAAGCAGACATCAAAGGGGTCGGCATCAGGACCGAATCGAAAAGGTACTATCCCAACAGCGATCTGGCGGGTGCTGTACTGGGATTTGTCGGTACCGACGGGGGGCTGGAAGGCCTTGAGTCCTCCCTTGAAGAACACCTGAGGGGGGGGGGTGGCATCCGAATCCTCAACCTTGATGCCCGTGGGAAGGTGATGACCTCAGCCCAGCCATGGGAGACCTACCCGGCTGCCGGATCCACCGTCCACCTGACTCTGGACCGGAACATACAGTTTTTCACCGAGCAGAGCCTTAGAGAGGGAAGCTCCAGGGCCGGAGCTGTATCCGGTACCGCTATCATCCTGGAAACGGCCACAGGGAAGGTCCTTGCCATGGCCAGCTATCCGGGCTTTAACCCTAACGATTTTGGCCGCTACGGACAGACGTCTTTCCGAAACCAGGGTCTGACGTCAGTATACGAGCCGGGCTCCACGTTCAAGGTCATTACTATAGCTGCGGCCCTTGAGGACAAAGTCTTTGATGAAATGGACATCCTGTTCTGCAACAACGGCAGGTTCCCGGTGGCCGATGTGGTCATCAACGACCATGTACCTCATGGCTGGCTCACTCTCATGGGGATCATTCGTAAATCCAGCAACATCGGCGCGAGCAAAGTAGGAATTGAACTGGGACGAGAGCGGCTGGGCAAGTATGTCAAGAGTTTCGGGTTCGGGGAGAAGGCGGGAATCCTGCTCCCGGGGGAAGGAAAAGGGATCCTCAGGAGTGAGAAGGAGTGGACCCAGGTGGACCTTGCAAATATTTCCTTCGGGCAGGGTCTTGGGGTGACGCCGATACAGATGGTGAGCGCAGTGAACGCCCTTGCCACCGGTGGTGAACTTCTGCGCCCTTATCTCGTGTCGCAGATCACCTCGCCCTCCGGAGAGTTGATCCTTCAAAATCGACCGGGAATAGTTAGAAGAGTTGTCAGTGAGGAAACAGCCCGGAAGGTGACCCGGATGATGGAAACCGTTACGCAGCCGGGTGGTTCGGGAACAAAAGCTGCCGTAAAGGGGTTCCAGGTTGCCGGTAAAACCGGCACGGCCCAGAAGTTTGATCTTAAGCAGGGCGCCTACTCCAGTGAGGCGTTAATCGCATCATTCGTCGGTTTCGCCCCCTCACAAAATCCGGCAATCACCGCCATCGTCATCGTTGATGAACCGAAGGAGGATACATACGGGGGTGTGGTGGCGGCGCCTATATGGGCTGA
>JALHUC010000158.1 GCA_022865845.1 bacterium
AAAAATTGGCTGCCTGTACCGTCTGCCTGGGTATTTATCAAATTCGTGCAGAAACCGATCCTCATGAATTTCGCCTCCTTGCTGAAATCTCCACCGGCCATAGCGGACAAACGATCCAAGATCCCCCTCGACAGGCTCGGGGCCCTGAGCTTTATCGAAGGGCAAAATCCAAGATCCAACAATTTAAGGTGCACATTTGCACCGGTGCACCAGTGCACAAGATCCTTTTTACTCCTGCGTGCTGCGTGCTGCGTGCTGCGTGCTATTTTCCCCTTGCCTCAGGGTGTAACGCACCATGCCGAAACTCGCGAAGGTCACAACGCCCCAGAGTACGAACCCGGTGGGGAACATGCCTGCATCGCCGAACGCTCCAATGACCATCGGTAGCATACCGCCTCCCAGGAGCATGGCGGGAGGCACTAACAAAGACACGCCCAGGTTTCGCGATTTTGGATCAACGATGTCGGACAGAAGGGTCCAGATGGGCGGGAAAAAGGCGGTGCTGAGCATCGGCTGCATAAACAGGGCGCTCCGAAAGATGACCTCCGACCCCACGCCCAGCATCGCCGTTGCCACTCCGTTGAAAAACACGATGAGCGCCAGTACTCTGCCGGGGCCGAAACGGTCGGTGGCCCAACCCACAACGTAGGGTGAAAAGAGAGCGGCCATTCGGGACACGGCCAGGAGGGTGTTGGCCGTGGTCTGGTCCAGACCACGGCCCGCCTGCAGGTAGAGAGGCAGCATTGCGTACACGCCAACATTTGCTCCGGCGCCCAGCATGAAGATATAGAGCAGAGCCCAGTATCTTCTTTGGGACAGCACACGCCCCACACTTTTCAGGGAGGGCGCCTCCCCGTAGATCTTTCCGGTGATGGGGCGGACAAGATACATAACCCCCAGGAGGGAAATGCCCGCGGCCACCGGGAGGAGGACAACCTTCCAGTGATAATGGCGCAGCATGATCTCGGCCAGAATGGGACCGATAATGAAGCACAGACTCGGGGAGATCTCGTGGAAAGAGTAGGCCTTACCGTAGTCCCCCGGAGCCAGCTGGTAGGTGAGAGTGGGGATGGCAGAGGGCAGGTAGATCCCCGCTGTCAGGCCCACCATTACCAGGAGCACGGCCAGGACCGGCAGGGAATTTGATAAGGTTGCGCCGGCCAGCACGGCTCCGCAGGAGATACACGAAAAAGCAATTGTCCTGGGGTGGGAGAACCTCTGTGATACGTAGCCCGAAAAGATAAGGCCGAGCATGTAGCCCGCGGTTATGAGAAAGAAGAGGGAACCGGCTCCCGTGTGGCTGAGAGCAAGATCCTTTTCGATGGGCACGAGAAGCGGGCCCCAGATGAACCGCGCCAGGAAGTTGAACAGGAAGATGGCCGTCATGAACAGGAGCGGCGCCAGCCTTCTCCTGAAG
The DNA here is from genome assembly GCA_022865845.1 of bacterium. Classification (GTDB taxonomy): domain Bacteria; phylum BMS3Abin14; class BMS3Abin14; order BMS3Abin14; family BMS3Abin14; genus JALHUC01. Next base: position 1,418 of record JALHUC010000158.1, read on the forward strand.
GGGGCCAACCTCTCACCGTTGGTACCGAGCGGGGCTGACTCGAGCATCATGACGCCATCCAGCCCCCGTCAAGAAAAAGGACCCTGCCCGTAAGGTAGTCGGAAGCCGACGAGGCCAGGTACACCACGGTACCGGCAGCGTCGGCCGGACTACCGGCGCGGCCCATGGGGATGCGGGACATCACACGTTCCCGATATTCGGGATCCTCCCAGACCGGTGAGGTGAGATCGGTGACGAAAAAGCCGGGTGCGATGGCGTTGACGCAGATCCCGTGACGGGCAAGTTCTACGGCCAGTCCCTTGGTCAGGGAGTAAACGCCGCCCTTGGAAACCCCGTAAACGGAAACGCCCTGCACTCCGATCTTTGAAGTCAGGGAGGCCATGTTGATGATCTTTCCGCCCTCACCCTGGCTTATCATCTGCCGGGCCGCCTCCTGGGAAAGGAAATAGGGGGCCCGTGAGTTGACCCTCAAGACCCTGTCGAACTCCTCCGGAGTGATCTCCATGAACGGTTTGCGGACGGTGACGGCAGCGTTATTGACCAGAATGTCGAGGCGACCGAACTCCTGGACGCAGCGGGAGACGAGTGAGCTTAGATCGCTCACGTTCTCAAGGTCGTAAACCGTATAAAGAACCCGCCTACCGGTGCTTTGGGACAGATGGGACGCGGTTTCGGCCAGTTTCTCCTCCTGGATGTCCACCAGCATCAGATCCGAACCGGCCCGGGCAAGCCCCAGGGCCATCCCGCTGCCGATGCCAGCAGCCGAACCGGTGACCAGACTGACCTTGCCTGTAAGATCGAAAGGGTTGAGGGGGAGATCACTCATGGGAAACCCTCCTTTCAAGAAGCACCAGGGCGCCAGACAGTTCAAAAAAGTCCGGTCTGGTGGAACAGCCAGGCCGGACAAAAGGATGCGATGTCATGCTTAAAGTGTTTCCGTATTGTAGAACTCCCCGAAGAGGTCCTCTTCCGAGGGCCTGTCCTCCGGGATGGGGCGCGCCACCCATGTAACGTTCATGTAGTGCTTGAGGTGGATGTTCTCGTTGGTTATGTTGCCGCCCCAGACCCCGCAGCCGAGGCTGGAGGTCATAGGCATACCATTGTTAAAAGAACCGGCGTTGGCCTTGGACTGGGGCTGGCGCACCATGATCCTGCTCACAGGCGCCATCATGGCCAGCCGGTGGATGTGATCGTCGTCGAAGGAATAGATCCCGCAGGAATGCCCCTTGCCGCCCACCTCGTAGATCTGTTTGACCATTTCCAGCAAATTGTCAAAACCGCTGTATTTGAAAATTGCCAGGACCGTGGTCAACTTTTCGCCGGAGAAGCGATATTGCCTCCCGATCCTGTCCTCCTTGACGATGATGAAGGTCCGGTCCTCGGGGATGGAGAACCCCGCTGCCGCTGCCATATCCTGGGCGGAACGGGCCACCGTGTCCACGGTCCTGTTTCCCTCCCCATCCCACATGATCACCTCGAGCTTTGCCTTTTCCTCCTCGGAGGCAAGATAACCGCCCTCGGCCTGAAGCCGGGCGAGAAAGGCATCGTATATGGAGGCCTCTACCAGAAGATTTCCATCGGCCGAGCACCCGGACCCGAAGTCGGAGGTTTTGCTGAGGCGGGTGTTAAGCGCCGCCTCTTCAATATTTGCTGTTTCGTCGATGACCATGGTGGAGTTGCCGGCCCCCACGCCGTAAGACGGTTTTCCGGAGCTGTAGGCAGCTCTGACCATTGCCATGCCGCCAGTAGCTACAGTCAGGTCACATATGGACATGAGCTCCTGTGCCAGGGGGATACTGGGCTTCTCGGCACACAGGAAAAGGTCCTCGGGAGCACCGTGCTTTCTGAGCGTTTCCCGCATGACCCGGACCATCTCCATAGTAGTCTTCCTACTCCTGGGATGAGGAGAGAAGATCACCGCGTCCCTGCACTTGAGGGCGTAGATCCCCACTCCCGGAGGGGTCAGCTCGGGGTTGGTGGTCGGCACAAGGGCGGCGATCACACCCGCCGGCTTGGCGTATTTCACAAGACCCTTTTCGGGATCCTCTTCTATGATGCCTGAACTCTTCTGTCTGAGGGCGTCGCGCAGGATCCCCATGATCTTGAAGCGCTTGGCAGCCCTTCCGGCCTTGTCCCCGATGCCGCTCTCGTCCACGCCCATTTGGGCTATCCGGGTGAAGGTCTTCGCGTTGGCTGTCGCCCAGCCCACGGCCCGGCACAGCCGGTCCACGGTCCCCTGGTCGTAGTCCTCGACAGATCTCATCGCCGCCCGTGCCCTTGTGAGGAGTTCCTGGGCGTATAGTTTTTCCTCGTCTGTGATCGGCCTTACCATTTCAACTCTCCTTACAACCCGCAAGTTTCAGATCCCCGGGCGGATACTGCGGTGATCCAACCGCTCTACTTGGTGGGCAGCTGTCCCGGAGGAGCGTAGGCCCACAGCAGCCAGAGGGGCTCTTCCGTATCATTATAGTGGACATGCTCAACACCGTCAGGGATCCACATATAATCGTACTGTTTGAACCGTGTCTCCTTGTTATTGTCCACGTCGAAGGCAATACCACCTCCTTTGACCACGAAGTTGATCTCCTCGGAGCCCGGGTGGGAATGGGAAGCGCAGCGCTCACCCGGTTCGAAGATGGTGAGGCCGGCAACGATCTGCTCCGCACCCAACTGGGCGTGGTCCACGGCGCGGAACACCTTTCGGCGGTGCCCCTCCTGATCCAGGCCAAGCCAGATCTGCTCTGCATCCTTGAACGTGTTGATTATTTTGATCTCCACAGTTACCTCCCTTTCCGGCTCGAAACTCTTTGAAGCGATCCCTTCCCCCCCTTGGGATCGGGACGCAGATCCTGTAACAAACGGTGGACGCCATTTTAATCCGGGTCCTGGAGCAGATCCGCAGCCGCCCTGAGCCCCAGCAGGTAGCTGTTGATGCCAAACCCACAGATCTGGCCCTTGACCACAGAGGAGAACACCGAATGGTGCCGGAACGTTTCTCTGGCGTGCACGTTGGACATATGGACCTCAACGATGGGCACCTCAAGGATGGCCAGTGCGTCCGCAATGCCGTAACTATAGTGGGTCCAGGCCCCGGCGTTGATCATCACAGCTTCGGTGCCGTCCCCGTGGGCCTCGTGGATCCGCTGGGCCATCTCACCCTCGTGATTGGTCTGGAAACATTCCACCGCGAGATCCAGTTCCAACCCAAGATCCCTGAGGCTGTCGTCAATTTGAGCGAGCGTGACCGCCCCGTAATGGGCCGGATCCCGTTTTCCGAACATGTTCAAATTGATACCGTTCAGAACCAGTACCTTTTTCATGACACCTCCTGTGCGCTCGGCGGGTCTTCCTTTCCCCCCATGAGCAGACGCTTCATCCACGGCCACAGGGGAGTCTGGTTGATCAGCATGATAATCGTGACAGCAGTCAGGAACAGGGAAATGGGGTGGGTCACCAGGTCCAGGAAAAAACTGCCCATGTCGTTCTTGACGGATATGACCGCCCGACGGTAGGAAACGTCCATCAGGGGGCCGAGGATGACGCCCAGTATAATGGGCCCCACCTGGAAACCGTACATCTTCAGGAAATAACCCAGCACCCCGAACCCCAGCATCCAGTACACATCCACCACGCTGTTCTTAAGCGCGTAGGTCCCAACCACCGAGAGGACGATGATGGAAGGGATGAGGATCCCTTTGGGCAGTTCGACCATCTTCGCGAAGATCCGGATGCCGGTTAATCCGAAGATGAGCAGGAATACGTTGGCAAGAGCCAGGTTGCCCACCGTGAACCAGAAAAGGTGCGGAGTCTCGATCATGAGCATGGGACCCGGCTTGAGACCGTGTATGTAAAGGGCCCCGATGAGGATCGCGGTCACGGCGTCCCCCGGGATCCCCAGGGTCAGCATGGGGATGAAGGCCCCGCCGATGGCGGCGTTGTTGGCCGATTCCGGGGCAATGAGCCCCTCATAGGCCCCTTCTCCGAAGGGACGTGAAGGGTTCTTCACCGTACGTTTGGCGTGGTCGTAGGCCAGAAGGGCCGCTATGTCGCCCCCTGTACCCGGGAGGGCCCCGATGAACACCCCTATCAGGGAGGTCCGGATGGACAGAGGCAGGTACTTGAGGATCACGGTCCAGGAGGGGATGATCTTGGTCACGTCCTGCTTGATCGGTACCGTTTCGACCCGGTGGAGCTGGAACAGGGCCTCGGACACACCGAAAAGCCCGATCATGGCGATGACGTAGTGGATGCCTCCCAGGAGGGCAATGGAATCGAAGGTAAACCGCCCTTCCGCGGTGAGGGGATCCATCCCCACCAACCCAAAGGTCACCCCGAGGGCACCGGCAAAGAGCCCCTTGGCCGTTGACTCCCCCGAAAGGCTGCCCACCAGGAGCAGCCCCATGGTCGCCAGCAGGAGGTAGTCGCGCGGCGCGAACTTGAGGGCGAACTCGGCGAGAGCAGGGGCAGCCAGGGCCAGAACGGCAACCCCTATGAACCCGCCGACCACCGATACGACAGTGCTGACCCCGATGGCCCTTCCCGCCTCGCCGCGCTCGGCGAGGGGATAACCGTCAAAGGCCGTGGCAATAGCAGCCGGCGCCCCGGGAATGTTGAGCAGGATCGCGGTGCGCGATCCCCCGTAAACGCCGCCGCAGTAGACGCCCACCATCAGGGCGAGGGCGTTGTTGACATCCCAGGAGAAGGTGAAGGATATGAGGATGGAAGCCGCCATGGTGACAGACAGACCCGGTATTGCCCCGACGTAGATCCCGGATAAAGTCCCCAGGGCCGTCAGCATCATCAGGCCGGGGTTAAACCAGGACATGAAAAAGTATGAAAGGGACGATTCAGCCAAAAGGTCCGCCTCTGGTCAGGGTAGAACGATCCTGAAGAAAAAATGAAAGATCAGGTAGATGCACGCGAGCATGACGGCCGAGACGAGCAGCGACCTGACCAGCCCCCCACCCTTCAGGACCGTTATGGACGTGAACATAAACAGGAAGGAGCTGGCGATAAAGTGGAGGGGCTCTATGGTGACCATGTAGATCAGAATTATCCCGATGTAGATAAGAATGACCCTGGGCAGCACCATCCGGGCGGCTGTACGAAGTTCGTCTGCAAACCCGGTGACGCCCTGAACCTTCAGCTTGCGGTTCCCGAATATCACCAGGGCAAGGCTCACCACCATGACACCGGTAGAGAGCATGGGAAACACTCCTGGTGAAGAGACGGAGGAAAAACCGGATATCCCGAAGGCCTGGTAGAGGGCGAAGACACTCAAAGCCGACAGCAGTAAGCAGAATACTGTCTCGCCTTCGCGAAGGTTTCTTTTTTCTTTCATCGATTGAAGTACCGCAGGCTTTAAGTAACGGCGGCCCCGGTTCCCCGGGGCCGCCTGTTGAAGGTCAGATCGTCAGGGTCTCGGGATACCCAGTTCCGCGGGCGATACCTTGGCCGCTCCCGCATCCTGGAGGAGCCACGTGGTGACCGACTGCCACTTCTTGAGGAATTTGTCAGCCTCATCACCGCTGATGTTCATCGAAACGGCGCCAAAGTCTGAGATGAAGGACTGGAACCGCTGGTCTGCCGCTGCCTTGTTGAAAGCGGCCACCAGGGCCTTTTTGGCCTCATCGGGAGCATCCCGTTTTACAAACACTCCGTAGAAAGGACCCCAAGGCAGGTACCTTTCGAATTCGGGGAAATCTTTCGTGATGAGGGGGATGTCCTCGAGGCCCGGAATGGGCTTGTCGGCCACAATGGCCAGCGCCTTGACCCGTCCTGCGCGGATATGTTCGCGGACGGCTGTCAGACCGGCAGGCATGAAATCAACGTGGCCGCCCATAAGAGCAGTGACACCGGGCCCCTCGCCGTCAAAAGGAACCGGGATAACATCAAAACCGGTGACCGTCTTGACCAGGGACCCCACCACGTGGGGGAGCCCGCCGGGACCCGTGGAACCCATCTTGATGTCGCCCGGGCGTTTCTTGGCGTCCTCCACAAGGTCCTTAAAGGAGTTCCAGGGCATGTCGTTGTTGGCGACGATCACGGCAACACCGTGTGCCAGGATGTTAACGGGGTAAAAGTCCTTGTAGTCCAGCTTGGAAAGTTCAAGGATCCCGTGCAGCTGGGGGTTCTCAGCGCCAAAAAGCAGCGTGTAGCCGTCTGAAGGCCTACTGTAAACATACTGGGTCGAGATGGCGCCGGTACCGCCAGATTTGTTGATGAGGACGATCTGCTTTCCAAGATTATCCTCAGCGAGGGGGGTGATGGCGCGGGACACATTGTCCGTGGCTCCACCAGCTCCCCACATTATGATCCCCTGAAGATCCTTGTCAGGGAATCCAGCCGCCTGTACCGACGAGAAGGCACAGATGACCGCTATGGCCGTCAACCATGGAATCAGCTTCTTCATCTTTTTTCTCCCTTTAAATAATGAAACCGAAGGCCATAGGTCCAAAACCTGGCCAGGAAAGGCTTTTTTGGACACATACGGACGACCCCATGTCGCCCAACCCACCCTGACGGGCTGGCCGCGAACGCTCTCTTTTGAAAGACAGAAGCTACCGGACCATCTCAGCCTCTCTGGTTTCGCCAAAGAGGTGAAACCGAACCCTTCAACCTGGAGCCTCTGTCGCCTCCCCTTAAACCACATTTCTTAACTTTGACAGGGTCGCAAAAAGTCCATTATTGGCTTTTTGCTCCTCGGAAAGTGAAAAGTGTCATTTTCACTTTCCTTACA
>JALHUC010000159.1 GCA_022865845.1 bacterium
CAGGAAGCGCGCCGGGGCCCCCCTGGAAAGCGACCCCATAGGCGTGGCCGTGCTGAAGATGGTCAATGCGCGGGCGGCAGGGGTCCTCTTCACTGCCGATCCCAACACGGGGGACACGTCAAGGATGATCATCGAGGCCAACTGGGGTCTGGGGGAGAGCGTCGTGGGTGGCGAAGCCATGCCCGACGTGTACATCCTGGACAAGGAGAGCCTGGAGATCGTCGACAGGAAACTGGGCACCAAGAGTAAATGCGTAATTTTCAGGGAAAAGGGCGTTGCCGAGGAGGATACACCCGAAGAGAAGAGCTGCGCCTTCTGCCTGAGTGATGAGGAGGCAAAGGAGGTCGGGAGGTTGGGTAAGATCCTGGAGACCCACTTCAATGTGCCCCAGGATACGGAATGGGCCGTGGACGAGGACTTCGATTTTCCCGAAAGCGTGGTCCTGCTTCAGACACGGCCCGAGGTTATCGCCCAGCAGAAAAAGCCCGCCGATCAGGTGGTCGATTTGATGTTGACACGGCTCCTGGGGAGGTGACGCGAGACTTTTTTAGGGATAAACCCGGAACCATTTTAGGATGAGATCGATTCACCCAAATTAAAGGAGGAAGAAATATGTTACATCCAGCTTATGATCTCACGTTTTACGAATTCGATGATGAAAGAGATACCCAGATTTACGATGTCCTCTTGTGTGACCTGGTCCATGGTAAACCTCCCTTTAAACCTCTCTATATCGGTCTTGGCTGGTACTGGTATGTGTACGCCATCTCCAATACGGCCGAGACCCTGCAGCTGCCGACGACCAAGGGCTGGGATTACAGGGTGAGGGACGGGTACCCCTACATCACCGCCATGCGGACCACCGAAGAGGAGGCCAAGGCCCGGGAACCCGTCTTCAGGGAAAAAATTAAACCCTTTATCGAGAATTTCGACGGGGTCTGGGACCCCTACAAGATCGAATTGCTGAAGATGTACAAGGAGGCCAAGGAGTCGCGAGGGCTCAAGGATTGGGACGACATCAAGAAGCTCAGCAACATCGAGCTGCTCAGGTTTTTTCTTGATTATGCCTTTGTCATAAACCGGAAGGAGGCCGAGATCCACATGCTTATGCTGGTGGCGACCTATTACATCAACGGTCTCTTCCAGCAGATGTGGCAGGAGATATTCGGCAAGGAGGCCCCCATAGACCCGGATTTCGGAAGGCTCATGACGGGCTACGAGGCCCAGGACAGCCGGGTCTTCAGGGAGCTGTGGCAGCTTGCCAGAAGGGCCGTCGACATGGGGCTGGAAGACGCCTTCAAGCCCGAGGAAAATGAAGCGGTGCTCGAGGAGCTTGAAAAAAGCGATAAGGGCAAGGAGTGGTTGAAGGCATACGGGGATTTTCTCGTGGAGCACGGGTGGCGGTGCGAGAGGATGCACGCCTACGACAACCCCGCCTGGATCGAAAAGCCCAGCCTGGCCATCGGGCGTATCAAGCTGCTCTTGTCACAGGAGACCTTTGCCTTTGACGACGAACACGATCGTCATGTCCGGGCACGGGAGAAAACGGAAACGGAGGTGCTGGCAAAGCTGCCCGCTGAGCAGAAAGAGTGGTTCAGTACCCTGTTGAAGTCGGCGCAGAAATCGGGTTACTGGAGCGAAGACCACACCTATTTCTGCGATTTCTACGTGGGCGCCATGGGGCGCTGGATCGTCACCGAGTTCGGACGGCGCTTTGCCGAGGCCGGGTGCATCGACGACCCGGAGGACATCCATTTCCTCCACACCTACGAGATCAGGAAGGCGGCCATACCCATGGGAAATGTGAACCTGAGGCCCTACGTGGAGCGAAGAAAGGAGGCCTGGGAGAAGGCCTACAACCTGGACCCGCCTCCTTTCTACGGAGACATAACCAAGGCCCAGGAGATCCTTAGAAGCGATCCCACCCTGTCTGTGTCCTCCCAGGTTCCCATTGTGAGGGAAGAGCTGAAGGCCGACCTCTATGGTGCCGCAGCGGCCCCCGGCGTCGTGGAAGGGGTGGCCAGGGTCATCACGGGAGCGGAACGGCTGGCAGAGCTGCAGGAGGGGGAAATCCTGGTTGCCCCGGGTACCTCCGCAGCCTGGACAGTGGCCTTCAGCCTCATCAGCGGGCTCATCACGGATGGCGGAGGGGCCCTCTCCCACCCCGTGATTATGGCGCGTGAATACGGCATACCCTGTGTGGCCGGCTGCGTGGAAGGGACCCAGAAGATCCAGACGGGTCAGAGAGTAAAGATCGATGGTGATCTTGGCATCGTTTACATCCTGGACAAGTGAAAAAGAGTCGATCGGACGTTTCAGTTTGACGAGTTGGGGGGAGGCATACGGGTAGATGAAGAGCGGCCGGTACTTCGGCAAGGTCGTTATCCGGGTGGACTGATGAAACCTGGTCTTAAAAAGACCGCATCCACTCCGGCTTGAGTCCGATTTCGCCCCTCAGGGCCGCGTCGATCAGGTCCAGGATCTCCTGTTTGCCTTCCGGGAGCCGCGCCCTGATGGGCAGGTAGTTGGAGGCGTGACTGGAGGAGAAGAGACCGGAGCTCAGATTGGTGTGAGAGATCAACTCCCTCATCTCAATCAGCAGGCCTCGCTCGTCGGGCATCTGGAAGTCCCCCCTCCGATGCTCTTCCCAGAGGGGTGTCCCGGGTATCAGGATCAGGGTTAGGGCGCTTGCAAAGTCGGGATCCATGGCGCTGACCAACTCCCCCGTGGCCCGGGCATGGTCCAGTGATTTCTCCATCCCTGCAATGCCGAGAAGCAGGGTGACCGTGAGTTCGATACCCGCATCCTTCACCTTCCGGGCCATTTCGAGGCAGCGCTCCGCGCTTGAACCCTTGTCTATCCTTCTACGGATCTCGTCATCCCCCGTCTCCACGCCGAGATAGAGCATACACAGGCCCTTGTCCCGCAGTTCGGCCAATTCTTCGGGGGATTTTCTCGCGATGCTTTTTGTATTGGCATAGGATCCCACTCGCCGGACCCAGGGGAGGTGCTCCCCGATCCTCTCGAGGATCCACATCAGTCTCTCTTGAGGAATAATCAGGGCGTCCCCATCCATGAGGAAGAGCCGGTCCTGTCTTTTCATGTATTTTGAGGCAAAGAGGATATCGCTCAGGATGACGTCATTGTCCTTTATCCGAAACCCTATGTCCTTGTACGCCCCGCAAAAGATGCACCTGTTGTGGGAGCACCCCGTCGTCACCTGTAGCAGGATACTGTCGGCCTCGGGGGGTGGTCGGATACAGTTTCCTTCATAGTGCATTCCCTTGATTTCTCTTGTGCACTCCACTGGTTCCCTTCTCCTGTATTAGAGGGCTTGACCATGGGATGATGGGACATTTTTATCTTTACAGTTTAATGGAAAAACTTTATAAATCATAGG
>JALHUC010000160.1 GCA_022865845.1 bacterium
ATGTCTGACCAGGCAACCTGTCAGCCACAAAGCGGGCGAAGGATACAGTCGGCAGGTCCACTTCTGAAAGATGGAACAAGGTAACGCAGGTGGGACACCACAGGACGATCGCTTCAAACTTGTCTTTTTGGAAAGCATCGACGAGTCCGTTCATGGCCGTCTGTTCAGCCTCCAGGTCACCTGCAGTGCTATGGTTGCCTCCGCAGCAGTTGGAAAGACCGGGCAAAAAGCTCCAGTCATCAACCAGGCGATCCATGATGTCCATGGCAGTGAGAAGTTTGTCGGGCATGCTATAAATGTTGCAGCCAGCGAAAAACAGGTACCTGCCGTCGCCCTTCGTAAAAGGTGTTGTGATGCGATTAAATTCATCAGGGGTCGTCAGGAGCGCAGCCAGTACACACTCATCGGCAGCCGGGTCCGACGGTGGAATAAATTCACCCTGTGTCCAGGCACCTTGTTCACGCAGGCATCCCCGAAGCAGTAAGTTCGTCCTCATGGGATCAAGCCCCACCGGGCAGGTGTCAACCGTACACTGGTAGCACTCGTTGCAAAGCAGTGCTCTGGCGATGACAGTGCCGGTAGGCGGGCCGCCCTCGAGGAACTCTCTCACCTTTTCCTGGATGGCGGAAGGGGTCTCATCCGGACCTGCAGCAGCAAGAGGTGGACACATGGCCGCGCAGACACCGCACGCGGTACAGGCCGCCGAGAATTTCTCTTTGAGAGTTTCCTGGATCGTCATTGTCTATCTGCTCGCGCTGGCTCGTTCCTCGGCGGCAAATTCCTGTTTTTTCCCACGGTCCCTCAACAGGGGGACGAGGAAAGCAACGCAGCCAGCCAGAAAAAGAAGGCTGGCAAGACCGAGAAAAAGGTCACGGTCCCTCATCGCGATGTAAGCAAACACAAAAGCGCAAGCGAGAAAAAGGAACCACCCGACAAGGTGGAAGGGGGCGTCTTTTTCATGATGGTTCATGCTGTCTCTTTAAATTGGTGCAACATGATGCTGAACCCTCAGCTCAGGTGCTTTTGCTGTTTTGTGGCGAAGGCGTTAGTGATCCGGTCGATGACAATGGCCAGGAACACAATGCTCGCGCCGGCTGTGAATCCGTGCCCCACCTCGATGCGGTTGATGGCTTTGAGGACCTCCAGGCCAAGCCCGCGGGCGCCGATCATGGAGGCGATAACGACCATGGCAAGGGCCATCATTGTCGTCTGGTTGATACCCACCATTATGCTGGGAAAGGCCAGGGGCAGCTGGACATCAAAGAGGAGCTGGCGGTCGCTGGCCCCGAATGACCTGGCCGCCTCCACGACGGTTTCAGGAACACCTCTTATACCCACGTCGGTGAGCCGGATGACGGGCGGGACCGCATAGATCACCGTGGCGAAAACAGCCGGTACCTTGCCCAGGCCGAACAGCATCATGGCCGGGATGAGGTAAACGAAGCTTGGCATGGTCTGCATGGCGTCGAGGAACGGCTGAAAGATAGCCTGCATCCTGTCGCTGCGGGCCATAAGGACCCCCAGGGGGAAGCCGATGAGCAGGGACACCGCCACCGATGCGATGACGATAGCAAGGGTTCTCATGGAATCATCCCAGTATCCGAATACGCCTATCATAAATATCAGGCCCGCCATCAGAACTCCGTGCCGCAACTTACCCATGCTCCTCCAGGCAGCCACACCGATAATAATAAGCACAACCGGCCAGGGAACCCACAGCAGCACTTTCTCGATAATGAGGAGGATCTTGAGAATGGATAACCCAATGGCGTCGAAGATCCCGGACATGTTTGTCAGGACCCAGTCCATGAGAATGTCGATCCACTTCTCCATGGGGATGTAGATCTTTTCCGGAAACTCAAACATCTTTGTCCTCCCCCCCGTTTTCCGGCCATTCCTGGATCATGCTCTCGATGATGGTGTGGTTGCGGATATAGCCGACAAGTTTTCCAACGTCGTCCAAAACGGCGATGGGATGTGGGCTAGCGGTGGCCAGGGGGAACAATTCTTCTACTGTCATTTCGGGAGTGCACGTTTCGAACTCGGTGTCCATCGCCTGGTCGATCCGGTCTCCTCCGTCCTTGATGAGCATATCCAAGGCTTTATGATTAAGGAACCCCACAGCGCAATTACCCTTGTCAAGAATAAAGGCAAAATCCCTTTTACTGCGGTGGATGAGGGTGTGGACCACCTTTGGCCCCTGCCAAACGTGAATTTCCGGCTCATTCACCTCCATGATGGTCCCCGCAGTCAGGACCGTAGCTGGATAAGCGTCCTGCACAAATTCCTGGACGTAATCGCTGACAGGGTTGGCGATTATATCCTCCGGTGTGCCGATCTGGATAATGGCTCCATCCTGCATGATGGCGATGCGGTCAGCGATCTTGAGCGCCTCCTGAAGGTCGTGGGTGACGAAGATCATGGTCTTGTGAAGCTCACTCTGCAGTTGGATGAGTTCGTTCTGCATCTGGCGCCGGATGAGAGGGTCCAGACCGCTGAAAGGTTCGTCCAGGAGCATGATATCAGGATCGGCCGCCAGGGCGCGGGCGATCCCCACCCTCTGCTGCATCCCCCCGCTCAGAGATGACGGAAGGTAATCCTCCCAGCCCTCAAGACCCACTGTTTTAATAGCCTCCAGGGCCACCTTCTTCCGTTCCTCCTCCGGCACGCCCCTGATCTTCAGACCGTATGCTGCGTTGTCCAGAACGGTGTAGTGGGGCAGGAGGCCGAAGGCCTGAAAGACCATGGCTGTGGACCTGCGGCGAAACTTCATGAGTTCTTTTTCGCTTAAGGCGCAGATCTCCTTGCCGCCGATGTAGATCTCACCCGCCGTGGGGTCCACCAGCCGGATCAGGACGCGGATAAGGGTGGACTTTCCACTCCCGGAGAGACCCATGAGAACGAAGATCTCTCCTTTCTGTACCTCGAAGGAGATATCCCTCAAGCCCACCACGAGGCCGGTTTCTTCCTGGATCTTTTCTTTGGATTCGTTTTTAAGGTCTGATTTAAACAGCCGCTCGGGGTTTTCACCGAAGATCTTCCAGAGTCCCCGGGCTATGAGGATCGGTACCCCGTTATCGGGGGCGTCCGTTGTTTCCACGATGTACCTCCAGAACGCACTGGCTCTGATTCCGGATTACGGATTCAGGATTGCGGATTCCATCCGCCTTCGCTAACGGCTATCGGTCAGCTACGGCGGACAAGAAGAAAACCGGCCGGGGTGTCTGATTACCGCCGGCCGGTTTGAGATACAATTTGGTTTATTTGAGCGCCTTCTTGACCTTGGCTGCCACGTCTCCTGACACCCAACCGGTCCACAGGTCTTCATATTCTTTCAGGAACCACTCGGCGGCTTGCTGGGTGTCGGCCTCTTTTTCCTGCATGAAGGCCAGGAACTTGTTGGCGATGGCCTGGGTGGTCTCGTACTTTTTCAGAAACTCCACCACCTCAGGGGCCTTTTTCGGCATGCTGGAGTGCACGGCGATATTGACCGAGACCGCGGGGTAGGCAGACTTGGCCGTTGACTCGAAGACCGCCTTATCATAGGCCGGCTCCTCGAGGGGAGTCATGTCGTAAAGCCCCAGGACCCAGGTGGGCGCCCAGTAGTAACCGAACCAGGGCTCGCCCTTCTTGTAAGACCCGACAAGAGAAGCCACAAGGGCGGCTCCGGAACCGGGCAGGAAGATATTATAGGTGTCGTTAAGACCGTAAGCGGCGAACTTCTTCTCGTTGATCTTCTCGCACTCCCATCCGGCAATGCACGAGTAGAAACGGCCCTTACCCGGGTCTTCCACGTCCTTGAACAGCTTTGCGTACTTGGGCAGATCGCTCACCGACTTGAGGTCCGGGGCCATGGGTTTGATCCCTCTGGCCGGGTCGCCCTTAATCACGTAGGTGGGAACCAGCCAGCCCTGCCAACTGTCGGGAAAGTTGGCACCCAGGTCGACGACCTTTCCGGCGGCGATGGCATTGTCGTAAGCCGGCTGCTGGTTGTCCACCCAGATCTCCATTGTGATGTCGATGTCTCCACGCTCCAGGCCAGCGAACATGGGAATAGTATCGCCAGGAATGTATTCGATACCGTAACCGTATCCGTTCTCAATAATGAAACCGGCAATGCGGTTGTGCACCTGAGCACTGTCCCATCCCAGGTCGGAGATCACGAGTGTCTCCTTGGCCAGGGCCTGTCCTGCTCCAAAAGCAAAGACCACCATAAGACTGACCATCAGGGCAATGATGCTGCGTATTACAGATCCTGTTCTACTCGCTTTCATTTAAGTTCCTCCTCCCCGCCCTTCAAAGGCGGTGGTCATGAATCGTGGCTCTATACAGCAACAAATACCTGACCTGCTGTATATCAGATGATATACAACAGGATGTACCTCTTTGAAGTCCAGATAGCTTTTGCGATTTAATAAGGATTTTTATGACGGCGATTCGGCCAATGATGTGATTATCCGTGGACCACTGAAGAGTAATCTTGCGATGCCCAAGCTAACACGTGGAGGAAAATCACCTGCCATAAACCTACGAAACATTAACACAATTACGCGGAAAATACAAAAAGAGCCTTTATACAGTAAAACGGGCAATATGAGAATGAAGCCAGGGGGGTAGACGACTGCACAGGACAGTGTTTTGGAGTTTATCAAAACCCATGATAGAAGCAGGATGGTATAACGTTCCCTCGTACATACCGGTTCAATTTTATTCTGAACACGGAGGTTATGATGCATATCCTGGGAGTTTCAGGCAGCCCGAGACGCGGGGGGAATTCCGACC
>JALHUC010000161.1 GCA_022865845.1 bacterium
CGGTCGTCGTCCACGACGAGGATCCTGGGTCTGTGGTTATCGGTGTGTTCGGTCATACTCGCTCGCTCACTCGCTTCGCTCAGGTAGGTTGGTTGCGCTCAGGTAGGTTCGCTGCGCTCAGGTTCCATGTTCCATGTTCCAGGTTCCGGGTTCCGGGTTCATTAATTTCTGTGATCCGTGATCCGAAAAAACAACAGGGAACAGTGAACTGTATTCTACGTTCTACATTCCGCGTCCTGCATTTTCCTCTACACCCTGCACTCTACACTCTGCACTCTGCACTGCACTTACACATTCACTCCACAGCACTTCTTGAACTTCTTCCCCGAGCCGCAGGGACACGGTTCGTTCCTGCCCACCTTGCGGCCGTCCCTTTTAACCGTTTGCTGTACCGGCTGCCCCTGCCCAGGTGCCGGCGCCCTGGGCTGGCCCGGGGAGAAGGCATCCGCCACGGGGCCTCTCGTCATGGAGAAGTGCTGCTGTCGCCTCTGGGGGATGTTCTCCTCCTCAGCCATCTGGATAAGGAAAAGGATACGGAGCGTATCTTCCCTGACCCTGTCCATCATGGCCTCGAACATTCCGTAACCTTCCATTTTGTACTCTGAAAGAGGGTCCTTCTGGCCATATCCCCTCAGCCCGATCCCCTCCCTGAGCTGATCCATGCCGTACAGATGATCCTTCCATTGCCCGTCCAGGACCTGCAGGAAGAAGTTCTTCTCCAGGATCCGCATCGTCTCGGGACCAAACTCAGCCTCCCTGGCCGCGTATTTCTCCCTGGTAAGGGCCAGGAGCCCCTCTTCAAAGGCATCCACATCAGCCTCGAAGGAGCTCATCGTGGGCTTGAACCCGAAAACTGCAAAGAAGCGATCACCCAGCCCATCCAGATCCCATTCGTCGTAGTGAGCCTTGGGATCGACATGGAACTGGACCATTTCCTCGATCGTCTCCTGGACCAGATCATCGATCCATTCGGACAGATTTTCCGTACCCAGGATCTCCCTTCTCTGCCCGTAAACCGATTCGCGCTGCATGTTCATGACATCGTCGTACTCGAGGATATGCTTCCTGATGTCGAAGTTGTGGCCCTCCACCCTCTTCTGGGCGTTCTCAATGGCCTTGGAGACCATCCTGTTCTCGATCTCCTGTCCCTCAGTCATTCCCAGCCGCTCCATGAGTCCGGAGATCCGCTCGGAACCGAAAATACGCATGAGATCGTCTTCAAGACTCAGAAAAAACCTGGAACTGCCCGGGTCACCCTGACGACCGGACCGTCCCCGTAGCTGGTTATCGATCCTCCGGCTCTCATGGCGCTCTGTTCCCAGGATATGCAGGCCTCCCGCTTCCAGGACCGAGAGGCGCTCCTGTACGCAAAGTTTCTGCATCTCTTCCAGAACCTTCACGTACTCCTCCGAATCGGTGTCTTTTACTTTGTGCCTGGCAAGAAAGACCGGGTTGCCTCCCAAAACGATATCCGTTCCCCGTCCTGCCATGTTGGTTGCTACGGTTACGGCACCCGCCCTCCCCGCCTGGGCTACAATATCGGCCTCTCGTTCATGGTGCTTGGCGTTGAGAACGTTGTGAGCGAGTCCCTCCCTCTTCATCATCCTGGAGAGAAGTTCGGAACTCTCGATGGACGCGGTGCCCACCAGGACAGGTTGACCCCGGTGCTGGCAGTCGGCTATCTCGTCAACAACCGCCTTGTACTTCTCCTTCATGGTGCGATAAATGAGGTCCGGGTTATCCACGCGGATCATGGGCATGTTGGTAGGGATCACAGCTACATCCAGATTGTAGATGTTCTTGAACTCAGCCGCTTCAGTATCCGCTGTCCCTGTCATACCCGCCAGCTTGTCATACATGCGAAAGAAGTTCTGGAAGGTGATGGACGCAAGGGTCTGGTTTTCGCTCTCGATCTTGACCCCCTCTTTAGCCTCCAAAGCCTGATGCAGCCCATCGCTGTAACGTCTTCCAGGCATGAGACGACCGGTAAACTCGTCCACGATGAGTACCTGGTTGTCCTTGACGACATAATCCACATCCCTTTTGAAAAGAGCGTGGGCCTTGAGAGCCTGTTGAACGTGATGATTGGTCTCGATAGTTGCCGGATCGTAGAGGTTCTCGACGCCCAGAAGCTTTTCAACGCGCTCGACGCCCTCTTCGGTGAGAACGACGCTCCTGGCCTTCTCATCCTTTGTAAAGTGAACCTCCTCCTTCAGGCGGGGCATGATGGTGTTAATATTGTAGTACTTGTCGGTGGAGTCCTCGGCCAGCCCGGATATGATGAGAGGGGTACGAGCTTCATCCACCAGGATGCTATCGACCTCGTCCACAATGGCGTAGGCCAGATCCTTCTGGACATAATCCTCCAGGGAGAATTTCATATTGTCCCTTAGATAATCGAAGCCGAACTCGTTGTTTGTCCCGTAGATCACATCGGCCCTGTAAGCCTTTTTCCTCTCCAGATCTCCCATGTCGTGCTGAATAACACCAACTTCCAGACCGAGGACTCTATAGATAGTCCCCATCCATTCGGAATCCCTGCCAGCCAGATAGTCGTTCACCGTTACCACGTGAACACCGGCCCCTGTGAGGGAGTTGAGATATACCGGAAGGGTTGCAACGAGGGTCTTCCCCTCCCCGGTTTTCATCTCGGCGATCTTTCCCTGGTGAAGGATTACCCCGCCCACGATCTGAACGTCGAAATGCCTCAAACCCAATAGCCTTACGGATGCCTCCCTTACCACAGCGAAAGCTTCCGGAAGCAGGTCGTCCAGCATTTCCCCCTGCTTCAGGCGTTCCCTGAACTGCTCTGTTTTCCCTTTCAGGGCAACATCATCCAGGGCCTGCATGGACGGTTCCAGGATATTTACACTCTCCACACTGGGGGCGATCCGTTTAAGCTCCCTTTCGTTCGTAGTACCGAATATTTTTTGAGCGATAAGTTTGATCATTGATGGGGTTCCCGGGAAATTATATCCAGTTTCAAGTTTCAGGTTGCAGGTTTCGGGTTAAGAACACTTCTTCAATACCCTACGGCTTGTCGCCAATCGCGTAAGTTAACATCTGTTTCCTGTGTTGCAAACAAAAACCGGGAGCAAACTCATAGAAAACGGCCCCGGTGGCATCACCCCCGGGGCCGTTGGAAATGTCTCTTTTCAGTTTTGCCCGACTCAGTTCAGTATGTATCTAGACGGGTTGACTGACACCCCGTTAACAGCCACTTCGTAGTGAACGTGGGGACCAGTGCTCCTCCCCGTACTGCCGATACGGGCGATCACATCACCCCTCTGGACCTTCTGTCCCAATTTGGCTTCAAGGGCGGAACAGTGCCCGTATCTGGTGGTTATTCCATAACCATGGTCGATGATGATCATGTTGCCAAAACCGCCCTCGCGGCCCGCAAATACGACGAGACCGTCAGCGGGTGCAATAATAGGCGTACCACTTCTTGTGGCTATATCAAGTCCCCGGTGCAGCTCACGCCTGCCGGTAAAGGGAGAGGAACGGTAGCCGAAGGAAGAGGTCAACCATCCTTTGACCGGCCAGATAGAGGGTGTTGATTTAAGGAGCGACTTCTGATCTTCCAGATACTCAACCAGTTCCTGGAAACTCCGCTCCTGAATGGTGACCTCTGTCTTGAAAAGGTCCAGGCTCCTGTTCATGCTGGTGATGATGGTCTGGTCCTGGAAGGAAAGCTCACCCTCCAGAGGGTTGAACGGTTCGGGGTTCTCACCGCCAATACCCATGATCTGCTCGGGGTAGACCACCCCCTCCAGGTCTGTCATGACCCTCAGCTTCATATCGAACTGCCTGAGTCGTGTCATTTCCCCCTGGAGATCATCGAAAGATTTGGCGAAAGTGACCAGTTGCTGCTGCTGCTGGCGCGCCTCCAGACGCAGCCTGTCAAGTTCGGCCACCATCTTCTTGACACCATAATAGTCGGTGACCAGATACCCCAGACCAAAAACAACAACAGCAATGGCCACAAGGAGTCCCCTGACCATGGATCTGGGAACCCTGTATTTCCTTACCCGCGTAGTCTCATCGGGCAGGATCATAATAGTATATTTCTTTTTATTCACGATACAAACTCTCCCCGTGAAAGCTGGTCCGCTTCCCTATCATTGTCAATAAAATCCTGAAAAAACTAACATATCCGATTGGCAATTGCAAGATACCTTCAATATGCCGGAAACCTGATAATTAACAATCCCTATTCCGTGGATCATAAAAAAATCTTTTTAACCTGCAGGAACAGTGGCCTGGCCCTGCAGTTATTTTCTGCTTTCAATTTAACTGCCCGAGACAATTTAACTGCCCGAGACAATGACCGATTCGAACAGCAGGGTCGGTGAGCCCAGGGACCCGTAAAAGGAAAGATCATCTCCTACACCTGCAAGTGAGGCCATCAGATCGAAAAGATTTCCGCTCACCGTGCCGTTCCTGAAAGGCCGTACAGGTTCCCCATCATGAAGGATATAGCCAGCAGCGCCAAGGGAAAAATCCCCGGAGACACTGTCCATCATGTGAGCACCCAGCAGGCTATTGAACTTCACCGAAATGCCGGAGGGTACTATCGTATCAATAGAACAGGTTCCCTTCTGGATGTAAAGGTTGGAAGGTCCCGGCACAGGGGCGCCGGTAAGGGCTCCTCTTGAAGCGCTGCCTGTAGGCTCTTCAGACCACCTTGCCGCCGTCTTGAGGGTGTGCATACAGCCAGTAACGACACCGCTGTCCACAAGTTTTCTCGGCACAGGGGGCACTCTCTCGTCGTCAAAGGGCGCCGAACCTGTCCTCCAGGGTATGGTTCCATCATCAACAATGGTGAGAACTTCCGAAAAAAGCCTTTTCCCTCTTTTATCGGCCAATCGGGACCGACCCTTTTGCATCTCCTCGGCCGAAAAAGAAGAGATCAGGGCTCCGAGGAGATCGAGAGCGACCTTGGGGGGGAACAGGGCCGGATAGGTCCCCGTTTCTGGCGGCAACCCGCCCAACAGCTGTACCGCTTCGGCAGCAGCGTTCTGCCCCACTTGTCCGGGCACCAGATCGGCAAGCCTCCTGGACACCATGAAATCGTGCCCCGATTGGGATTCTTCCCCCTCCCGGGCCACCGCCTGCGCGGAGAGGGAAAAGATGGAATCCTCATAAAACCAGACACTCCCTCCCGAGGCGATGGCTGTGCCCTTACGCTGCTCCTGGTAGGAAGGTTTGTGGGCCTGTTCGACGCGGTCATCGGTGTCCATGACCGCCGCCTCTGCTTCCGAGGCAAGGAGGAGCTTGTCCTGGAAGGACGTTTCAACCCCCTCGGCGTCGTAAAGGCCCTCTGTCGACCCTATTTCCTCTGAGCTGGAGAAGCGGTTCTCCTTCACTGAGGGCAACAGGCGGGCGGCGTCAATGGCATCCCGGGCCAGGTCAGCAAAACATGCCTCATCTGGAGCTGTAGTGAAGGCGAACCCCTGCCGTTTCCCGTCAAGCAAAACCCTCAGGGCAGCTGAGGTCTCTTCGCTGCGCCTTACTCCCTCAGGTTTGCCGCCCTTTACCTCGATACGCAGGGAGTGACTTTGGCGGACCATACACTCCGCTTCGTCGGCTCCGGCCCTGCGGGCTGTCTCTTCTATTTGGGAGGCTATTTTTTTTATTTCATCAGAGTACATTCAGACAAGCTCCATGATCAGGGCATCCTCATCGCAATTGGGAAACTGTGGGCACTTCAGGCAGTCCCCCCACACCTTGTGGGGGAGAGATTCCTTGGGAACCCTTGAGAAACCTACCCCTTCGAAGAACCCCGGCCTGTATGTCAGGGCGTATATACGGGCGATGCCAAGGGACCTTGCTTCCTCAATGCATGCATTGACAAGGGTCTTTCCCATACCCTTTCCCTGCTGATCAGATGCCACGGCAAGGGATCTCACCTCGGCGAGATCCTCCCAGTTGATGTGGAGGGCTGAACATCCGAGTACCTTACCGTCCTGTTCGACCACGAAGAAATCCCGTAGCCCCTCGTAAAGTTCGCTGCGGGACCGGCCCAGCATCTCGCCCCGGGTAGCAAAGGAGTTCACCAGGGTGTGGATCTCGGGGACATCCCCGATCCTCGCCTTCCGCAAATTCATATTATTTTCAGCCACGGGCCTCCTCCAAAAGTTCCCTCGCCGATCTGACGATCCCCGAGGACACCTCAATTCCACCCATCATACGGGCCAGTTCGTCCACCCGCTCATCATCGTCCAGATACCGCGTTCTGACCACCGTCCTGCCCTTTTCCTCGGATTTTTCTACAATGATGTGATGATGGGCGAAGGCCGCCACAGGAGCCAGGTGAGTAATGCAAAGAACCTGGTGGTGCCTGGCAATGCTCTGCAGCTTGCGTCCGAGAACAGCCGCCACCCTGCCGCCGATACCGGCATCAACCTCATCAAAGACCAGTGTCCCCACCCCGTCAGCTCCGGCGAGGATCTTTTTTAAGGCCAGCATCACCCTTGACAACTCCCCCCCTGACGCAATCTTCCTCAGAGGCATCAGAGGTTCTCCAGGGTTGGGAGAGATGAGAAACTCGGCCTCATCGGTCCCCGTTTCGCTCATATCATTTTCCTGAAAAGAAACCGAGAACCTGACCTTCTCCATGGCGAGATCCTGCAGCTCCGTCTTGACCGAGCTTTCCAGCAATAGAGCCTTCTTTTTCCTGTCCTGGCTCAGGCTGAAAGCCAGCTTCCCGGCACGGGCCGCCAGGTCCAGTTCCCGGGATTGCAACGTCTCAAGATCAGTCTCTCCTTCCTCGATGAGAACAAGCTCCTGTCTCGCCTCCTCCAGGGTCCCAAGGACCTCTTTCATGGAGGGACCGTATTTCTTCTTGATGGTCGTGATAACGGCCAGGCGTTCATGGATCACCTGGAGACGATGAGGGTCGGCCTGGACCGCTCCCGTGTAGTCCCGCAGAAAATGTCCTGCCTCCTCCAGCTGTGCCCCGGCACCTTCGATCAATTCCACAACTTCACGCAGCCTGCCGTCTGTCTCCATCATCTGTTTCAGATTCCCGGCAGAGCGGCGAACCGCTTCCACGGCGGAACCCTCACCCTGATAAAGCTCCTCCAGGGCAGTAGAGGCCGTATGCAGCAGTTTTTCAGCGGCCCCCAGGATGCCTTCCTCCTCACAAAGTCTCTCCTCTTCATCCTGATCCAGGTCCGCGGATTGAAGTTCAGTAGTGAGGTAACGCAGGTAATCCAACCTGGCCAGACGGTCTCTTTTGTCCCTTTCAATGGTGTCGAGCCGCTCCCTTATCTTCACAAGCTCCCGGAAAACAAGGGAAAACTCATGTTTCTGGTTGTCAAGGGAGGCAAAGGAATCCAGAGCCTGCAGATGAACAGTGGTTTTGAGAAGAGATTGGTGTTCATGCTGGCCGTGCAGGTCCACCATGTGATCCCCCATCTTTTTGAGATGAGGGATCGTGATCATCGTGCCGTTGACAGAAGCCCGTCCTCGCCCCTCTCTGCGGATCTCCCGGAGGATCATTATCTCGTGGTCCACGCAGCTGATCCCTTCAGGGAGGCTGGCTCCAGGATCCCGGAAGACCGCCTGTACACTGGCAGAATCTTCCCCGGACCGCACCACGGACCCATACACCTTTTCACCAAGGACGGTCTGAAGGGCATCGACAATGATCGACTTACCGGCCCCAGTCTCACCCGTGAGTACGGTCAACCCTGGTTTGAAGGGCAAAGCCAGTTCGTCGATGATGGCGAAACCTTTTATGGAAAGAAATTCGAGCAAAGTGTTCCTCTAATTCCGGATTCAGGATTCTGGATTGAGTATTCTGGACTAAATCGCAGAGGCTGCATATTTTATTAACTGTAATCCTGAATTCTCAATTCGCAATCTCATCGATGATCCGACGCAACTGGACGGATCATCGATGTCCCCAATGCAGCTTCGCACTCAGAACATCATAGAAGTTTCTGACCCCGGTCCGGATAAGGTTGACCTTCTGGTCCGAAACCCTGACTCGGACGCAATCCCCCTGCTTGAGTCTTGTCCCCTCCTGCCCGTCGAGAGTGATAAACACCGCACCGGAATCGCTGAGCAGACACAACTCCACTCTGGATCCGCCAGGAATTACCAGGGGGCGGTTGGTCAGAGTGTGAGGACAAATGGGAGAGATCACGAACACATCCAGTGTGGGCTCTATGATCGGTCCTCCTGCCGCCAGAGAATAGGCTGTCGATCCGGTCGGGGTGCTGATAATGAGACCGTCCGCCTGGTAGTTCGTCACCTTATGGCCGTCAACAAATGTCTCCAGGTCGATGATCCTGGCTAACGCGCCTTTGTTGATGACCACATCGTTCAGGACCTGGTAATGACCGATCTGCTCACCTGCACGATGAAGGGATGCCTCGAGGCGGACCCTGGACTCAATGGTATACTCCCCCTCCAGAACTTTTTCGAGGGCCTCGAAAATCTCATCCAGTCCAAGTTCGGTGAGAAACCCGAGGGACCCGAGGTTGATCCCGAGGATGGGCTGGTTCGTTCCTTCCAGTAGCCGGGCGGCGGAAAGAAGGGTACCGTCTCCCCCGAGGACAAGAACCATATCAACCCCGTCCGGGACATGCTCTCTCGGGACGGCGATGGAATCTCCATCGGCCAACCCCCTGTAATCCTCCTGCATGCGAACCTTCACACCGCGGCCGGTGAGCCATGGGACGAGCTTCCCCATAACTTCGTCGGCGTGGGAACTGGTGGTTTTCGTTATGATCCCGATCTCTTTCATTTCAGGCATGGGAAGCTCCCAAATACAGTGAACAGTGAACCGTGAACGGTGAACAGTTAGCAGCGATCTTAGATTGATAAAAAACTTTAAACTCTAAACCCCAAACTCTCAAGACGAATATCTTTACTCTGGACTTTCTTTGGACTTTGGACTTTGGGCTTTGGGCTTTCCTTCCCCTTGCCAGATCAGATACGCCAGAAATTCCACATTCCCTTTCGGCCCCTTAATTGGTGACTCCATACTGCCTCTGGAGGTAAACCCCTCTCCGCCAGCCGCCTCGAGAATATTGCGAACGACTTCCTCGTGAACTGCCGGATCTCTTACGACCCCCCCCTTCCCTACCTTCTCCCTGCCTGCCTCGAACTGAGGTTTGATAAGCACCACGACCCGGGCGCCCGCCTTCAGGAAGGTCCCCAGTCGGGGCAGGATGAGCCGGAGGGAAATAAATGAAACATCCGCTACCGCCATGTCCAGGTCGTGGGGAAGCGCGTCATCGTCGATGGTCCTGAAGTTTGTCCTTTCCAGGACAGTGACCCTTTCATCGTTTCTCAGCTTCCAGTCCAACTGCCCATAGCCAACGTCAACAGCGAAGACCTCAGCTGCGCCGGCCTTCAGGAGACAGTCGGTAAATCCGCCGGTGGACGCTCCCACATCGAGGCATCTGGCTCCGGTGGGGTCGACCCCGAAATGCTCAAGGGCAGCGTGAAGCTTCACCCCTCCCCTGCTGACATAGGGCAGTGTCTCTCTGACGGAAAGGGGAATATTGGGGTCCAGACGGATGCCCGCCTTTTCGATCCTTGATTCGTTCGAATAGACACGGCCGGAGAGAATGAGCGCCTGCGCCCGGGTTCTCGTTTCCGCCAGCCCCCTTTCAACCAGGAGGAGATCAGCTCTTTTGGATGTCGCCACCGGACAGTATTTCCTTCACAGTTGCGCCGATCCCGTCGGCATCGATCTTAAGCTCCGCTCTCAATTCCTTGAGAGTGGCATGTTCCAGGAAGGAGTCCGGCAGACCAAGGCGGTGGATAGTGAATTTCTCACCATTGTCAGATGCCGCTTCAATAACAGCAGACCCGAAACCGCCCTGGAGCACATTCTCCTCTACAGTCAGGGTTACGCGGCATTCTCTGGCCCACTGGAATATCAGATCGGAATCCAGGGGTTTGATGAACCTGGCATCGATGACCGCAACCGATATTCCTTCGGCTTTCAGAGCCTCTGCAGCCGCCATGCATGGATGAACCGTTGATCCCACACCTACAAGAAGGACATCGGTTCCTTCACGGAGAAGTTCCCCCGTGCCTATCTCCCACGGTGCAGGATCGGGAATAGCCACCCCTTCGCCTGCTCCCCGCGGGTAGCGGAACGCTGATGGTCCGTCCAGGGACAGAGAGGTCGCAAGAGCCTGAACGAGAGCGGCCTCGTCTCGCGGAGCCATGAAGGTCAGGTTGGGTATGTGCCTCAGATAGGACAGGTCGAAGGTTCCGTGGTGAGTCGGTCCGTCCTCCCCCACCAATCCGCCCCGGTCCATGGCAAAAATAACAGGCAGACCCTGGAGACAGACGTCGTGAACGATCTGATCGTAGGCTCTCTGGAGGAAGGTGCTGTAGATAGCAACCACAGGCCTGAAACCCCTCGTGGCCAGACCGGCGGCAAAGGTCACCCCGTGCTGCTCGGCGATACCTACGTCGTAGAACCGGTCGGGAAACTCTCTGGCGAAGAGGTCAAGGCCAGTGCCTTCCGGCATTGCCGCCGTAATGGCTATTATCCTGTCGTCCCTTTCGGCTGCCTGAACGAGAGCACGGGAAAACACACTGGTGTAGGATGGGGGGCCATCATTCTTATAGACCACACCTGTTTCGAGATCGAAAGGCCCGATTCCGTGAAAGGCCATGGGGTTTTTTTCCGCCAGTTCATAACCCTTGCCCTTTTCCGTTCCCACGTGTACCAGCACAGGACCCTCCATCCGTCGTGCATTTTTCAGCGCCTCGATGAGGCGGTCCAGCCTGTGCCCCTTTATGGGACCGATATATTCATACCCCAACTCTTCGAATACCATGCCGGGATAAATGAGAGCCTTGAATGCATCCTCCGCCCTTTGAGCAATGTTGAGAAAATGCTCTCCCACCTTGGGGATGCTTTTCAGAAAGTTCTCTGTCACCTTTTTGACCCTGATCACAGGATTTCCAGTGAGCGTGCGGGACAGGTAGGAGGACATCGCTCCGACGTTGGGGGCTATGGACATCTCGTTGTCATTGAGGATCACGACCAGTTTGTTTCCCAGTTCCCCGCCCTGGTTGAGACCCTCCAGAGCCAGACCGGCCGTCATGCTCCCATCACCGATGACGGCCACTACTTTACCCTCCTCGCCAAGGTGTCTCATCGCTTCCGCTACACCGAGAGCTGCCGAGATGGAGGTGCCGCTGTGCCCGACGTCGAAAACATCGTAAAGGCTTTCTTTCCTCTTGGGAAAACCGCTGATACCGCCTTTTGTGCGCAGGGTGCTGAACCTGTCCCTTCGACCCGTGATGAGCTTGTGGGTGTACGCCTGGTGCCCCACGTCCCAGATGACCTTGTCCTGGGGCATCCGGAAAACGTGATGGAGAGCCAGGGTCAGTTCCACAGCCCCGAGGTTCGATGCCAGGTGACCGCCGTTGGTGGAGACCACATCAAGGATAACTGCACGCACCTCGCCTGCCAGCTGTTCAAGCTGTTTGACATCCATGTCCCACAGATCGGCCGGGGAGTTTATGGTGGGGAGAATGGGGGGGTTTTCCACAAGTTTACCGCTCAAACCTTACAACCTCCTGAGCAGAACATAATCAGCGATCTCGGCCAACCGGCCCGTAGAGTCAACACCGTCCATCACAGCCTTTGCATCATCCACCAGCTTAAAAGCCCTTT
This sequence comes from bacterium, assembly GCA_022865845.1. Classification (GTDB taxonomy): domain Bacteria; phylum BMS3Abin14; class BMS3Abin14; order BMS3Abin14; family BMS3Abin14; genus JALHUC01. Next base: position 11,663 of record JALHUC010000161.1, read on the forward strand.
CGCGGGCCCCTTCAAGCCCGAAGAGGCCGGGGTAGGTGATCTTCCCTCTTTCGGCATCGCTTCCCTGATCCTTGCCCATCTCCTCGGTGGTGGCGATCACGTCCAGGATGTCATCGACAACCTGAAAGGCCAACCCCACCTTTTCCCCGAAGCTTGCCAGTGCCCTCAGGGTCGTTTCATCCGCATTGGCGGCAAGCCCGCCCAGGAGCAGGGAACACCGGATCAGGGCACCCGTCTTGTGGGTGTGGATGTACTCGAGGGTGGGAAGGTCGGGCTCTGTCCCCTCACTGTCCATGTCCACCTGCTGTCCGCCCACCATGCCTCTCCAGCCAGCGGCACGGGCGAGTTCCTGTACCATGCGCAGCCGGAGGTGAGCTTCTATCCCCTCACCTTCCCCCTTATTCTCAACCGACAGCAGGTCGAAGGCCATGGTAAGGAGAGCATCTCCGGCCAGTATGGCGGTCCCTTCATCGAAAGCCCTGTGACAGGTGGGGCGTCCCCGGCGGAAATCATCATCATCCATGGCCGGCAGGTCATCGTGGATCAGGGAATAGGTGTGTACCAGCTCCACTGCGCAGGCCGGCTGCAGGGCGAAGTTATCTTTCCCGCCTGCGGCCGCGGCCGCGGCAAGTACCAGGATGGGACGTATGCGTTTTCCCCCGGCGAAAAGGCTGTGCCGCATGGCCGATACAAGACGTTCCGGGTGTGACCCCTCCCGGGGCATCAGGGCATTGAGGGCCTGGTCCACCTTTTCCCTGGATTCGTCCAGGTATCCGGCAGTACTCACTTGTCCTCTTCCTCCTCGAACGGTTCGGTCGCCAAACTGCCCGACATATCCCTGGTCAGAACTTCCACCTTGCGCTCGGCTTCCTCCAGGATATGAGTGAGTTTCTTGAGGATATTGGTACCCTCTTCAAAAAGTACGAGAGAATCTTCAAGAGGGGTTTCACCCGATTCGAGTTTCGCCACGATCTCTTCAAGATCTGTCAGTCTTTTTTCAAACTTTTTGTCATCCTTACCTGAACTCACCAATATCAACCTCTCTGAAAATGGATTGTTATCTGAAAACGAAGAACA
>JALHUC010000014.1 GCA_022865845.1 bacterium
CAAGGCTGCTCTCATCGTGCAGCTTATCGACCGGTTCTATTTCTCCGGCACGATCCAGGACGGCGTGCTTATAATCCCCGCCGAGGGGGATCCCCGATACCTGTGCCGCAGGTCGGTGGAAAGGGCAAAAGCAGAGACCCCACTTCAGGTGATCCCCTTCAAGAGTTTCAAGGAGATACCTCTTTCACTTGAGGACCTTGATGCCCTGCACGCCACCAGGCTTGGTCTCGAACTGGACGTGATCCCGGCTGCCCTGTACCAGCGCTTTTCCTCTATGGTGCAGGGAGCGGACTGGGTCGATCTGGGCCCTCTTGTCCGGGAGGTCAGGGCCATCAAGTCTGCCTATGAAATAGAGAGGATAAGAGCGGCGGGTGTCCAGGTGGGAAAGGTCATCGATACGGCCAGGGAGACACTGACGGAAGGGATGAGAGAGGTGGAGTTCGCCTCGATCCTGGAAAAGAGGGCCCGGGAGCTGGGGCACCAGGGGATCCTCAGGATGAGGGGTTTTAACCAGGAACTTTTCTACGGCCATATATTCTCCGGACCGGACGCGGCGGTCATATCACACCTGGACGCTCCCCTGGGCGGAAAAGGCATGAACCCGTCGGTGGCTCAGGGGGCTGGCCTCAGGACTATCCAGCGCGGGGAACCGGTGGTCGTGGACTTTGTGGGTAACGTGGGTGGTTACCTCATTGATCAGACACGGATAATGGTCGTTGGGGATCTTACCGATGAACTCACGGAGGGTTTCGGGCAGGCGTGTACCATAGCGGATGCCGTTGTTTCAGCGGCGGCTCCGGGTGTCTTGTGGAGCGCCCTGTGGGACGTGGCCACGGTGACCGCTCAGGACTTGGGCGTGACAGACCGGTTCATGGGGCCGGAGGGGGAGCAGGTCCGTTTCGTCGGACACGGCATCGGTCTCGAGGTGGACGAGTACCCCTTCCTGGCGCCGAGGCTGGACCGTGAGCTTGAGGAGGGAATGGTCTTCGCGCTAGAACCCAAGATCTTTCACCCTGGGGAGGGAATAACCGGGATCGAGGACACTTATCTGGTAACCGACGACGGGCTGGAGAGGCTTACCGTGACGGAGAGGGAAATCATTAAAGTCTAGAGACCAAAGCCCAAAGGCCAAAGAAAAATAGCAGTTCCTTTTGTCCTCAACAAAACATGATGGTCTATTACATACCTGCGGTGTTCACTGGATGCTTAGTTCTGATCTTTGGTCTTTGGACTTTGGTCTTTGGACTCCCGGCCCTTCGGCCGGCCAAATTCCGTTTTACTGCAATAAACGGATCTAAATAGGCCCTTAAAATAAAACATCGGTTATCAAAATGTTCGGCTGGAATCTCCCCACTCTGCATTTTGGCCGTTTTGGTCAGCAAACCACATGAACTTGCAAGATAATGCACTCTAATGTCACTCCAAAAGCCCCTTGGAAACCCCATAATATCTTATTGTTTAGGTTATTATCCTTATTGGCAGAACCACCAATAACGTTATTGAAACTACTGGTATGTTCTTTTTTTCTCTTTTTCCTTGACACACTTAAAACGGTGTTATAAAACTTCGTTATATCGCACAGTAAAACAGCATATCAAATCATTGAATAAGCTGAGGAGGGGTGGCGAAGGGGTTCACCCGTTTCTTTTTCTAATTCTAATAAAAGGTAGGTCAGTTCGTTCTTAATATAACCGACAGTTCGCCAATCTGCTCAAAGTCGCCCGAACGGGGGGGCAGATATCTGAAATAATGGGGCTTCACGCCCGGGCGTGACAACGGCTGCCTTAACCCAGGAGGTTCTGGAGGCAGTTGGTCCGCTTTGATTACCAGGGAGGAGAAATAGGAGCTATGCAGGTCAAAACGAGAACTCAGGATCCTAAGAGCCCATACTTTCAGCCAGAGATCGAGACCATGCCGGTTGAGAAACTCAAGAAGCTTCAGCTTGATCTACTTAAAAAACAGGTTAGCTACATTTATAACACGAACCCGTATTTCAAGAAGGTCTACGATGACGCCGGTTTTAACCCAAGCGACCTGAAGACCCTGGACGATATCAGCAAGATTCCATTCATGGAGAAGGGGACCATCCGGGACGGTTATCCCACAAAGATCGTCACAGGCGATATGTCTGAGATGAGGGAGATGCACAGTACTTCGGGAACCACAGGCAAGCCGGTTCTCATCTTTGCCAACGAGCACGATATCGATCTTTGGGCCGATCGGAACGCCCGGGAACTCTGGATGGTTGGTACCCGCCCGGGAGACATCTTCCTGAACTCCTTCGGGTATGGGCTTCCCACAGGCGGCTTCGGATTCCATTACGGCGCGCAGAGAATGGGCGCCGCACCCATACCGCTGTCCGGCGGCCAGTCTGACAGAATGGTAGACATCCTGGTGGACTTGCCGGTTCATTCATTTTGCGCCACTCCCTCCTTTGCTCTTTATGTTGGACAGAAGGCTCAGGAGAAGGGCTTTGATCTGGCCAAGGACTCCACTTGCAAGGTCAGCCTTCACGGCGCCGAGCCTTGGCCATGGGCCACCCGTGTCAAGATCGAAGAACTGTTCGGTGTCAAGGCCTATGACGAATTCGGTATGACCGAGTTCCTCGGACCCGGCATGACCTGTGAGTGCGAGGCGCGTACTGAAGATACGCCCCAGAAGATGCACGCCTGGGCCGATCATCTCCTGGCCGAGTGCATCAACCCTGATACCGGGGAGCCGGTGGGCGACGGTGAGGATGGGGAAATGGTGTGGACCAACCTGGTTAACACGGGCACCCCTCTCATCCGCTTCAGGAGCCGGGACCTGGCATCCCTGACCTGGAAAGTCTGTGCCTGTGGCAGGACCCATCCCAGG
>JALHUC010000162.1 GCA_022865845.1 bacterium
GCTTTTGGTGAGGCCCTGGGCGATATCGCCGAGAATGTTATTGGTCCCTCACATTGGGAGTATGGAGTTACGTTCTCTGAGGCAACCGCCAAGAAGGAGGGCCTGACATGGATCGGGCCCGGGCAGGACGAGTACGTTAAGCTGTTTAAGGCGGCTATAGGCAATGACATTGACCCTGACTATCACGCTGCCGAAGCCAGCGCGTCCATTCTGGCCCTGGTGATGGGTATCGAGAAGGCGGACTCCATCGATACAGACAAGGTACGTTCGGCCCTGGGCGACCTGACGTTCATGTCATTCTACGGAGCATGGGACATCGATGATACCGGCAAGCAGATCGGTCACTCCATGGTCGACGTGCAGTGGCAGGGCGGCAAGCGGAAGATCGTTTGGCCGGAGGGAGCGCAGACAGCTCCCCCCGTTTATCCTAAAAAGAAATTCTGACAGATTGTTTAAGACACTTTTCGGCCGGGTCCATTTAACAGATGGGCCCGGCCGTATGATACTTGCGTTCAAGCAATAATGAGATTCACATTTCTCGTCAGGTTATTTTGATTCTCGCGATGCTAAAAAGTGCGTTTGGAAGAGCAGCTTTAATATAGGATCTGTGATGATCTCTTTCTGATTGTGAGGACAAAGAGATGATTTTCGAGCAGTTGTCGGGCAACCTGATACAGGGGCTGGTCCTGGGCGCGGTGTATGGGATGGCCACCATGGGTCTCAGCCTTATCTTCGGCGTCCTGAAAGTGGTCAACGTTGGTCATGGGGCCTGCATAATGGTTGGTGCCTACACCGCGCTGTTTATGTTTAAACAGTTCGGATTATCGCCTCTCTTCGCTGTCCCTGTAGCTATGATCATAGGGATGACCTTGGGGCTGATCTTTTATTACTCAGCGATCAGAAGGCTCCTGAAGGGTCCGGAACTGGCCACATTGCTGGCGACCTTTTCATTCGGGGTTATCCTGGAGGAGACGATAAAACAGCTATTCACCTCCGAAGTAGTGGGGTACAACTGGGATCTGCCGAAATTTGACATAGGTATTACAGTCCTGTCGCTCTCAAAGATCCTTGCCGCCGTGGGGAGCATCCTCGTAGCTTTACTGCTCTATCTCTGGTTCAACAAGACGAGAGCGGGGATGGCCATGCGCAGCGTTGTGGAGGATGATGATGGCGCCAGGGTATGCGGCGTCAACGTTGACTGGGAGTACGCGCTCAGCTTCTCCCTGGGGATCGGTCTTACAGTAACCAGCGGTGTTCTTCTGACGATGTTCATCCCTGTGGGGATCAATCCCTACATGGGCGGCCCCTACACACTCAAGGCGTTCGTCATCGCGGTCCTGGGTGGGCTGGCTTCTCCTTATGGAGCCTTCTTCGGAGGAGTTGTCTTCGGTCTTGTCGAAAACGGTTCGTACACCCTGTTCGCCATGATACCGGGGGTTGAACCGTTCGCCATGACGAGGTTCTTCTCCTTCGTCATGCTTCTGGTAATTCTGTTGATAAGGCCAACGGGCATTCTAAAGGCAAAATAATGAAGAACACAGAGAAATATCTTCCAGTTATACCCGTTCTTGTGGCTTATGCCGCCCTGTTGGCATACGGGGTACTCATTCCCGGCAAGTGGCAGATTGCGTCCCAGTTGGCCTTCTACTGCGCCCTGGGTCAGGCCTTCAACCTCTTCATGGGGATGACCGGCTATGTGGATTTCGGATATGTGGCCTTCCTCGGCGTGGGGAGTTACGGAATGGCCCTTCCCATCTACCACCTGAGTGACAAGGGACTGGGGCTGTGGCTGATCGTCATAGGGATCTTTCTGGCGGCGGTATTCTCATTTATTCTATCCCTGGCTGTGGGGGCTGTCGCTCTACGGTTAAGGGGGGCTTATTTCGCCATTGCCACAATCGGTGTGAATGAAGGTTTCAGGTTCCTCATTGAGGGGGCAAGGATATGGAACGGTTCTGAAGGATTGTTATTTTTCCTGCATATGCGAACAGCGTTTGGAAAACAGACCGCAACCGCTATCTCAAATTATTGGGCTGATGGAATGGTGTTCGCCGTGGCGATCGTGGCCGCCATCATGACCCTGATCTATATGCGCAACAAGGTAGGATACGCGCTGACGGCCCTTCGCGAGGACGAGGACGCCGCCAAGGTTATGGGCATCAACGTCACCAAGTACAAGATAACCGCCTTCATCACAAGCGCTGTCCTTGCCGGGATCCTCGGGGCCACTGCGTGGTCGTTGAAATATTCCTACGTCTATCCTAGTGATGTTTTCGAGATCCACTACACAGTTGAGGCGATCATAAACGTCCTTCTGGGAGGAGCGGGAACCCTCCTGGGTCCCCTCGTGGGTGGAATTATTTATGGTGTTTCAAAATACTTTCTTGCGATTATTCTGCCCGGGTTCCAGTTACTTATCTTCGCCCCGGTCATCATCGCAATTATCGTACTCTTCCCGGAGGGGACGGTGGGCATGCTCAAAAAGAAAGTTATCGGTACTCCCCTGGAAAAGTACATTATTTGAGGTGAGAAATGTCCCTGCTGAGATGTGAGAACGTCACAAAAAGGTTTGGTGGACTGGTGGCCGTCGATGACGTCACCTTTGAGATAAAGCACGGTGAGATAATGGCCATCGTCGGTCCCAACGGAGCCGGTAAGACGACCATGTTCAACCTCATCAACGGTGTGTTCCCCGCTGACGAGGGCAAGATCTGGTTCGAGGACATGGATGTGACGGATTTTCCGGCCTACAAAAGAGCTCACCTGGGCATGGGCAGAACCTTTCAGATCCCGAGGCCCTTCTCGTCGGCCACCGTTCAGGAGAACATTGCCATCGGCGCGATGTTCGGGGCGTCGGGCAGTGAGACATCCACGGACATGGCTATGGAGATGGCCGACCACTACATCGATCTCATCGGGCTTAAAGAGCACCGTGACAAACCGGCCGGAGGTCTGACCCCCATCGAGAAAAAACTGGTGGAGATCGCCAGGGCCCTGGCCATGAAGCCGAAACTCCTCCTCATGGACGAGGCCATGGCCGGAATGAATCCAAAAGACATCGATGAGATGGTGGTCTTCATCAAGCACATAAGAGACACGGAAGGAATCGCAATCGTGGCCATGGTGGAGCACATCATGAGAGCGGTTGCCGGGTTGGCCGAAAGGGTGATCGTTATGCACCAGGGGGCCCTGCTTGTTGATGAACCAACCCAGAAGGCCCTCACCGACCCCAGGGTCATAGAAGTGTACCTTGGAAAGCCTCCGGAGGATGAACATGCTTAAGGTTGAGAAGCTGGAGTCCGGGTACGGTTCCATGCAGGTCCTCTGGGGGCCGGATCTAGAGGTCAAGGCTGGGAGTATTACCTCCCTCCTGGGACCTAACGGAGCTGGGAAGTCCACACTACTGTGGACCATACTCGGAACGGTCACACCGACAAATGGAAAGGTCTATTTTGAGGGGCAGGACGTAACCGACTTGCCTGCCCATAAGAAGGTTAATTTGGGTCTTACAATGGTGCCGGAAGGAAAGAACCTTTTCAAGGAGATGACCGTATTCGACAATTTGAGCATGGGCGCCTACAGGAAGGAGGCCCAGGAGGTGAAGCAGGAGAACCTGGAGCTGGTCTATTCCATGTTCCCCATCCTTGCGGAGAGGAAGGACCAATTGGCCGGATCCCTGTCCGGTGGTCAGCAGCAGATGGTCACCATCGGCCGCGCCCTCATGACCAAACCCAAGTTTATCATGATGGACGAGCCCAGCCAGGGCCTCGCCCCCAAACTGATCATGGAGATTTTCCAGACCATCGTGAAAATGAAGGAGGAGATCGGACTGACCATCCTTTTGGTGGAGCAGAACGCCGCCGCGTCGCTAGGCGCCGCCGACTATGTGTACGTTATGCATGAAGGGTCCATCAAGGCGGAGGGGACGCCGGACGAGATCAAGGGGTCGGATGAAATTAAAGAGGCGTACCTCGGCATGTGAAAGCAGTCCAGAGTCTAGGGTCCAGAGTCCAGAGAAGTGCGTGACGCCGATGTAAAGCCAGTGCAGAGTGCAGGGTGTAGAGTGTAGAGAAAAACGAGACGATGGCAGGTGGAATTCAATATTCAAAATTCAAGATTCAAAAGGTTCAATTCCAGACCCCAAATTCAAGAAGAGGCCCAAAAGGGCCTTTTTTTTATGAACTACGTTTAACGATGTCATTGCGAGGCCCGCAGGACCGTGGCAATCTAGGGTGGAAAGCTGAAAACCGACACCTGCGGATGTCAATATTCAGGATAAAGGGTATGATTAACCAGCTTTGGATAGGCATATGCAACAATTCCAGACCCCAATGGTCCTCTGGTCCCTCTAGCGAGTGAAATGAGCGAGCGTGAAACAACGAGATACTGAGCGGAGCCGCCGAAGCCGTCCGCACATCCAGCGTCCATCATCGGACGCATTCCTCCCCACCACCCGCGCAGAGATGGAGCGTCGGGGTTGGAGCGAGCTCGACGTACTCTTCGTCACCGGCGACGCCTACGTAGACCACCCCTCCTTCGGTGTGCCTCTTCTCGGTCGCCTGCTGGAGGCCGAGGGGTTCCGCGTCGGGATCCTGGCCCAGCCGGACTGGGGCACCCTTGATGCTTTCCGCGCCATGGGGCGTCCCCGGCTTTTCGCGGCAGTTTCGGCAGGAGCCA
>JALHUC010000015.1 GCA_022865845.1 bacterium
CAACTGGCTCAATGAACTTCTGGAAAACGAAAAGGAGATCATCATCCTCAGGTTCGGGCTGGACAATAGTGAACCCAAGACTCTCGAGTCCATTGGTCAGCGGTATGGTGTGACCCGGGAGAGGATCCGGCAGATCGAATCTTCCGCCCTGCGCAAGCTGAGGAAGATCAGCATAAGATTTAATATTGGACTGGACGAGATTCTCTAAATACCTTTGAAGTTTGAGGCTTGACGTTTTGTTTCTCGTGTCATCGCGCTTGACCGCCGAAGCTCCTGCAAGCGAAGGTGGGAACCGTTAACTGATGAAGCGATCCCATGCACGGCGAAGCCCCCCCCGAAGTAACACCTCTTCACACCCCCAAACCCTCACCAGAAAAATATAAATATATTTTCAGGCACCCTCTGGCGCTTTTAAAAAGTAGAGATATAATTGCATTGCCTTGACTTTACAAGGTGTGGATAAACGGGTTTTGTCTTCCGAGGGAGGTGTTATCCAAGAAAATTTCCGGCACAGTTAGAAGTTGGTAAGTTTTTGGAATTTAACAACTAATTTGGAGGTAAGCAGAACATGAAAAGTAGCAAAAGGCGTTTACCAGCTGTAACTATTATAATGACTGCACTGGTTCTTTCAGGCGTCTTTTTGTTCGGCCAGGTAGCCGAAGCGGCGTGGCCCACGAGGCCCATTGAGTTCACCATTCCCGCCGGGGTCGGCGGTGGTGCCGACCAGTACGCCCGGTTCCTCATCGGCCTCAATGTCAAGGGCAACTATATCTCCAAGTCTATCATTCCCGTCAACAAGGATGGCGGGGCCGGGGCTGTGGCTATGCAATCTGTGCTGGGCCAGAAGGGCAACGGGTACCAGATGATGATCACCCTGAACGCCTTCTTCACTACTCCGCTGTTCCAGAACCTGCCCTTCAGCTACAAGGACTTCACTCCCATTGCCCTGTTGGCGCTGGACAACTTCCCGCTCTGGGTTAAAAACGACAGCCCCTACAAGACGGTTGCCGATTTCGTCGCGGCAGCCAAGAACGAAAGCCTTCAGGTGGGGGGTACCGGCTCGAAACAGGAGGACGAGATCGTCTTCCGGGCCATCGAACGCATCGCCGGTACCAAACCGTTCAAGTACGTGCCTTTCAAGGGCGGCGGTGACGTGGCCCAGGCTCTCGTGGGCGGACACGTCGTAGCCACGGTAAACCAGGTGAGCGAAGCTGGGGGGTTCTTCCCGGAGTTCGTGCGACCGCTTTGTGTGTTCCAGGACGAACGCCTTAACATCCCCGGATATGAGAATGTCCCCACGGGCAAGGAGGCCGGCATCGATTTCAGCTACAATATGATGCGCGCCATCTTCGCCCCTCCCGGCATCTCGGATGAGGCCAGGGATGGACTCATAGGGCTGTTTAAGAAGATCTCCGAGGACAAGGAGTGGCTGGCCTTCGCCGCCAAGACGGGTCTGAAGCCAACCTTTATCACCGGTAATGACCTGATGAAGTTCTCCGAGGAGTATGAAAAGAAACATATCGAGATCATGAAAGCACAGGGTTGGCTCAAATAGTAAAACGTAACACGCAGGCAAAGTAGGAAGGCGGGGCTGTCGAGGCACTTCTGGGTGTCCGGCAGCCCCGATTTTCCTTGCACTCTACACTCTGCACCCTACACTCTGCACTGATCTTTCCCTCTGCACTGCCTTATCCCATTGACACCCTCACCGGCTAATGTTATTCAAAGTCCCTCCAAATATGCCCACGTAGCTCAGCAGGATAGAGCACCAGATTCCTAATCTGGGGGCCGCAGGTTCGAATCCTGCCGTGGGTACCAGCCAATAAAAAAAGCCCTGAAAGGGGCTTTTTTCATTGGAGTTCCGGGTTCCGAGTTCCAAGTTCCGAGGGAACTCCAATGCAGCAGGATGAGAACCTTTGACCGAAGGTCAGGAGTGCTTGTCACGCCATAGCTGAAAGCGACGGCGGAAGCTTGCCCTGAGTATTGCCGTTGTTGTGACGAAGGGAATCCTGCCGTG
>JALHUC010000163.1 GCA_022865845.1 bacterium
AGTTTGTGCTGAAACACCTGTTCAGCGAGTCATCGTCACGACGGTGCGGGTTTCTCCTCATCGTGTTCTTCACACTTGCAGGTTTTGATCCCCAGCCAACTGTAGGGCAGGCAGTAGCCTGTGACAGCTGTTACAACCAGCATCACTGCAATGAGCCCCAGAATGACCGCGATGGGCCCTCCCATTGCTCCCGTGATGAAAGCATAGATTATCCCCGCAGCTATCGTGGTCCGTACCACACGGTCTGTTTTTCCCATATTGTGCTTCATGGCCCCACTCCTTTCAGGAGGCAGAATGTAGAATGTGGAATGTAGAAAGTAGAAAAGATCTTTTCACGAAGTTCTTCTATGTTCTGCATTCTATTACCGCGGGACAGGTCGCGAGCCCGTCATTCCCTCCAGGGCTTCCCAGCCCCAGCCAATAACGGAATTATCCTTCAAGATGATCGGTACCAGTTCGTCCTCGGTCACCAGGTCATCCCCCTTTTTCATCCCAGTATAATAATACATTACCTCCATCGATTCTCCATCAATATTTCTGACGAACCGTGTGGCGTATGGGTTGGTGACCTGGCCTGACATTTGTAGAAGCTGGACCTCATCAAGCATAGCCTGAACAACCTCCGGCCTGGTCATCCCTATCCGAATGCCGCCAGGTCCTGTCAAAGGTTCCTTCCCATTACCGGCCTGATTACCTTCGCATCCGATGAGCAGTGAAGTTAAAAGGAAAATGAAGATGACTAAACTTCGGATAATGGACACGGCTTATCTCCATCCACGTTGATCCCGAAACGGGACATGCCGGAGCGGTTGGGTTCGGACGCCATTGAGTGGAGGGTGGAAATTATATCGTCAATTTGAGTGAGTTTTTGAATAGACATAGCGTTTTTGAGTACCCAGGAGCCAGGAAGAAGCCTGCTATTTAGACCACTAAAAGCCACCTTTATAGGAAATGTTTCTCCCCCTGATTTTGGTTTTACCCTGCGGTGCGGCCTTCAAATGGCCGCTCTGCGTACCCCGCGGTAAAATTGCTTTTGCTCCTGCTTTTCTTCTGCATTCTGTGTTCTGCGTTCTGCATTCTATATTTATTTCCCAAACACCTCCTGCAACAACTTCGTCACCCTCGCGGCCGGGTCCTTGCGGATCTTTTTTTCCTCTTCACCTACCATGAAGAAAAGGCCCCCCAGAGCTTCATCAGTGACGTAATCCTCCAGGTCCACATCGATCTTTTTAACAAAAGGGATGGAGTTGTACTTGTCCATCATCCGCTTGTAGCTTCGAACGACCCCCACCTGAGCCATGGAATCGGTTACGACGGGCCTAAAGAGCCCATATAAGTTGTCCGTGGTCTTGTCCTGGAAATAGGAGGTGGCGGCAGTCTCGTCCCCCTTCACGATCCCGTAAGCGTCCACCACCGTCATGTCCCGGATGGCCCCCACGAAGATGTCCACTGCCTGGGGAGCGGCCGTCTCGGCGGCCCTGTTCATACTCAGGATAAAGGTATCCACCCGGTCACCCATGCCCACCTTGCGAAGGAGCTTATCTACATCGCGGAGCTTATCCGGAACCGGTATCTTTATGTTCAGGTTGTCTAAATATCCGTTCTCCCTGGAAACTGTGGAGACGGCATTATTCGTACCTATTTCCAAGGCCTCCTTGAGGCCAGCGATGAAGGTGTTTTCCTGGCTGGTCTCAGGCTTCGTCACCTGCTTGACGAGGTCAACAAAAAAACCGGCGGAGGAATGTTGGACGAAAGCGAAGAGGAAGAAAATTGGCAGAAGGAAAAGGGTATATCGTCTCATGAAATGATCTCCCTGTTGAGAGTTCTTTTAGAAAGATATCATATGGAAGGGAAGGAGTCCTGGTTTAAGTCCTGGTCCTAGTCCTGGTCGTAGAAAGATCTTACCAGGCACCAGGTCCAGGTCTAGGTCTAGGTCCCGACTTCTGCTATTATTCCTCCATGAGAAGATCAGACAAACAAATAACCGACCCCGCCGAACTCGAGAACCTCCTCCGTGGCAGTGAGATCTGTCATCTTTCCATGGTGGACGACGGAAAACCTTATGTTGTCCCCATGAACTTCGGCTATGTGGACGGGGCGCTGTACTTCCATTCGGCGCCTGAAGGCAGGAAGATAGATATCCTTGGAAAGAACCCGGATGTCTGTTTCAGCGTCATTGCCAGAAACATCCTCATTAAAGGTGAAAAGGCATGTTCCTGGACGGCGAAATACACAAGCGTCATCGGGACAGGAAAAGCCGTAATTATCAGCGACCGGGCCGGGAAGGAAGAAGGCCTGTCGATCCTGATGAAACAATATTCGGATGAGGACTACAATTTTTCCGGTGAGAACCTGGATGGGGTGGTGATCATCAGGGTGGAAGTTGTAGAAATGACTGGGAAGAGCAGTGGCAAGAACGGGTCCTAGTCCTAGTCGTAGTCCTGGAAAGGGCTTACTAGGTACCAGGCACTGGTTCACGATGGCATACGTCGAGGATTTTCGAAGGGTAATAGTCGACTGGATTCCGGGTCTCCGCCCGGAATGACGGGCATCTATAATATCGCTTTTGAATGGAACGTGCTTACCGGTCGTCAAGAGTAGGCCAGATACGAGGCTCGATTGACGAGGTAACCGCAGTCCCGCCTGCGGCGGGATGAGGATTGGCAGTTGTAAGTCGCACTTGGATGGACTGCTCCTATCGACGCGCTAGAACGGGTAAGATACAAGGCCAGAGTCCTGAGGAATACCGGAGCGTACACGATATCGTACGTGAGGATTTCCGAAGGGCGACAACGCCGCAGATTGCCCGTTATCGCGCGCCGCCCCCTGAATTTTGAAGTTGTTGAGGATTGCGAGGAAAAAGTACGAAGTAGATGGTGTGCTATTGACGGCCGAACCCTAACTTTAGAAGTTGTTGGCTATAGCGAGCCGCACTAAACAGATTGCGGTCGGTTGACGAGATAGATGCCACTACCCACGCATCCAAGTCCCGCCCAAAGTTGCAAGGGCAGCGGATCCCCCAACAAAACCCCACTAAGCAAAACTCCAAACAAAGGAACCAGAAACAGGAAGGAAACCAGTCGGCCCACCGGATAAGTGTGGATCATCCAGAACCAGAGAAGGTAACAGATAAAGGCCACAACTACGCTCTGGTAAAAAAGGGCTCCGAGAACAGGAGCTGACAGGACTACCGGCTTACCTAGATCCAGGATCAACCAGCCCACTGCCAGGACTGGAATGGAGTAGAAAAGCTGGGAAAACAGTGTCTGGTAGTGGTCGAAAGGGCGCTTTCCGGTGGACCACTTGATATATACCGTCGTTGCCGCCCAGAACAAAGCCGCCACAACCTCGAGAAGGTCTCCTATCCAGTAGTTCGGTGGCAGGTTCCCTGACTTTACCCCGAAGACCAGGACCACGCCCAGAAATGAGATCACAAGGCCGGAGGTTTTGACAGGTGTCAGGCGGTCGCCCTTGAGGAATAAGTGTGCCCCGATGGCTGCCCAGAAAGAATGAGTATAGAGAAAAATGACCGCCCGGGACGCCACGGTATAGGCTGTCCCCCAGTACAGAAACAGGAAATCCAGACCAAAGAGAATGCCGATTGTAACGCCAAACCTGATGTCTGGCCCTTTCATCCACACCGACTTGCCCCTGGCGGTGGCAAATCCCCACAGCAGCGTGGCCGCTATCATGGATCGGACGGTGGCGGCAACCATGGGCGGAAAACCCATGTTGCCTATCTTTATGGAAACCATGTTCCCGCCCCAGATGAGGCAAATGAAGAGCAGGAGCGCTATCCCACTGAAGGGTATGTGTTTCGATGTCCCGGAACTCAATATTTTCTCCATCATAAAAAGAGGACCGTGGGGGCGGTCCTCCTTGTAAGAGTGGGTGAGTGGGCGAGTGGGTGAGGGGGTGAAAATACGTGAGATAATCCGAACGATTAAATCTCCCGCTCTCCCGCTCCCCCTCTCTTCCTCTCTGTTGCGACGAATCTATGCCTCATCACCGTCACCCGGCCATTTGGCAAAGGGAAAGGGTCTTTCCTCCGAGTTGTAGGTCCAGTAGCTCATTATCTGATAGATGAAGATAGACAGCCCTTCACCGAACTCCTTGAGTCGGATATTTTGCCGGCCGGTGAACACAACAAAGAAGAACTGGAGGAGGATCACCACAAATACGATGACCTCCGTCACGCTGTAGATAATCCCGAACAGAATCATGAAAATTCCACGGAGCCATGTTTGCCCGTTTTTGAGGTTGTCTAAAATTCCCTGCTTTTCACTCATACTGCCCCCTTATAGTTATCTGACTGAATTAATGATCGATCTGGTCCACCTGTGAGAGGTTATCTCTTATCGCTCCAAGGTTCAAGGGAGGAAGGGGAAAAACAGCACCGCTTTCACAATTATTATTCATCGATTTTTGCTCTTAACCTTTTTACATCCCCGCGCTTTTTCTTCTCTTCCAGTTCCCGGGTTCGCACCGATCTGGATTTTCGTGTAGGGACCCTTTTTTTCCTGGATTTTTTACTCTCTTCGATCCTTCGGGCAAGACGTTCCAGCGCATCCTCCATGTTCCGGTGCTGGGAGCGCTGACGCCGGCCGATGACAACGATACCGGTGGGGATGTGCTGAAGGCGGACTGCCGAGTCGGTGACGTTCCTGTGCTGCCCCCCGGGTCCGCTTGCCCGGAA
>JALHUC010000164.1 GCA_022865845.1 bacterium
AGATTCCAAATTTCAGATTCCAAATAATATATTGTGATCAAAAAAAGCAGGGCCCCTACCTTCCGGTAAGGGCCCTTTTTGTTTGTTTATGGTTACTGGTTATTTGAAGCTTTATTCGAAGGGCGTTGTACCCTCTTCTTCGTAGTTCCAGTTCATGCGGCGCTGGAACTCAAGATCGATCCAGTTTTTGGTGTCCTCGTCGAGCTTTTTAGCGATCGCGCCCTTGTCTCCGCGGTTTGTAATGTCACACTTAGCGTTACTTTGCGTCCTCTGCGGTTAAAAAGCCTTTGTCGTTTTCAGGTGAACCGTTTTTTCTTCTACTTCTACCTATACTTCTACTAGAATGCCCTGATGAAACCTTCCACCAAAGCCTTCTTCCGTCTCCACGGCTGGCGTCATCCTTTGAGCTTCCTCCACGGCTACATCTATGGGAGGTGGATCAATACCTACCTCAGTGTCATCACCGGGAAAACGTTCAAACGCCGTAAAAGGAAAGCCGGAGGGTCCCGGTCCGGATCCCGTCCCCCGCAGCCTCAGACCGGCTTTGGCCGGTGGTTCGAGGAGCGTTATCACTCCAAGGTCCTGACCCACGAGGATGCCGGTAAGATCGTTAAGTTAAACAAGCCGCTTCGTGTGGACAACCCCGAAAGGGTCATCCCCTATGAGATCGCCAACCGCATCATCCTTGACACCCCGGGCTCCCTGGCGGTAATGCGCTGCCCCTGCAGGGAGATCAAGGGTGACAGTGCGTGCGGGCCCCTTGAGGTTTGTATGGTGGTGGGGGAGCCTTTTGTGGATTTCGTGGTTGATCACGGCACCAACGGAGCCAGGAAGATCGGTCGAGAGGAGGGAATCGAGATCCTTGAAAAAGCCAGGGACAGCGGCTGGGTCCACACCGCGTGGTTCAAGGATGCCATGGCTGGAAGGTTCTACGCTATTTGTAACTGCTGCTCGTGCTGCTGCATCCCCACCAGGGCCATGAAGAGGACCGGTCTTGAGGCGAAGTACCTGGCGCCATCGGGTTACGTTGCGGTCATGGATACGGAGATCTGCGCCGGGTGCGGCGGCTGTGAGAAGATCTGCGCCTTCGGGGCCATGAGCGACAACAAAGGAACCGTGGTCATCGACCGGGAGAAATGTTTTGGCTGCGGTGTGTGCGCCAATCTTTGCCCCAGCGGCGCGGCCACGATGGTGCTGGCTCCGGAGAAAGGTATTCCTTTTGATGTAGAGGCGCTGGGTTAGCGGCTGATTCCAAAGTCCAAATTCCAGATTCCAAAAAGGCAGCCTCTCGCTCGTTCGTCACGCCACAGGCTTGACTCACTAGAGACGCAGGGAACGCAGGGAAGATCAAAAAACTAATACTTGGGTTGTCTGGTCCCTGCATAGATGACTATATATTCAATTCAGGTAGGGCAGAAGCAGGAAAAATATTCGATTATGACTTCTAATCCTGAAAAATACGGGATGAGTGAAGGTCAAAAATTAACGGTTTTCGCCGTTATCGGTGCAGTTCCAGGAGCGGTGTTGGATGTTTTCTACCTGGAAATGAATGGCCGTTTTGGAGCTGTTTTCGGCGGGCGGGCTGGTGTTATTGTTGGATTCATTTACCTTTTTATCCGCAACTTGAAAGGGATGAAATTCCCTAAGCCTTGAATCTTCCGGTATCCATGAAATGTTAGTATGCTTGTTTTTTATTGAACTGAGCTCTTCCCCCCCATAAGTAGATTCCCTCTGCGCTCTGCATTCTCAGCGTTTCTCCACGAACTCTTTGTTTCAAACTATCGCTGTTACAGATATCCGGCTTTAACCCTAGGTTGCAGCCTTCCTCTGCGGTCTCTGCGTCCCTGCGAGAGGCCGCCTTTACCGCATTTAAAGAAATTACTTTTTCCACGACACTCCGACACCAAGCCTGTCACGCCAAAGGCGTGACGACCTCTGCGTTAAAAACACCGCCTTAATATAAATTGCTTTTTCCCCGATACCCCGACACACTGATACTCCGATACGTTCCGAAGGAA
>JALHUC010000165.1 GCA_022865845.1 bacterium
ACCAGCGATCGGGCAGCAATGCATTTCAGGTTCGGAGATGTTGAAACGGGTGCCCGCTTGATAAGAGCGGCCCTCGTGCAGGGAGCCGGGGATGAAAGGATACTTGGCAACGGTGTAACAATGCTCACCATTGTTGAGGACTATGAAGGGGCTCTGGGTGCATTCCGAGGGCTGGAAAGGGTGACCGGCGACAACAGGGAGTGGCTTTTTTATCGGTCCCTTTACAGACAATATATGGGGGAAAAGGGCTGGAAGGATGATCTTGACCAGTTCACAAACTCCAGGCCGGAAACAGGTACGGATACCCTGGAGGAGTACCTGGTGTCTATCGGACAGCTGGAAAAGTTTGAACAGTTCGAGGAGGCGATGGAAAAGCCGGGACAGACCTGGTCGACCCTTTTATTGCATCGCATTGCCATGAAAAAATTTCCCGACAGGCATGAACCGGTTCTATCCTATGCCAACTTCCTGAGCTATCATCGTAACTATCCAAGAGCGATCGAACTTTACAGGAGTTTATTCGAAGGAGCTCTGCAAGGGGATCTCAGCATAGAAGATGCCCAGGGTGCCAGATTCATCTACGCATGGACTCTTTACGACAATGGACAACAAAAAGAAGCAGATCAGCATTGGCGAATGCTGCTGGGCAGCGAACTGTTTTACATCAAAAGTGCCGCAGCCTACTTTCACGGTAAGCACCTCCTTTCCATTGGGAATCAGGAGGAGGCTTATCGGATCTTTAAGCTGGTATCTACCCAGGCCAGTGAATCCAAATATGCAGCATTGTGCTTAAACGCGGCCATCTCCATAGACGCCGGGGGAAAAGCGTTTGAGGCGGAATAACAACGGTATGGGAGTATGGGGGAAATCAGTGCGAAGTGCGTGGTGCCGAGGGCGGCGAAAGGCAGTCCAACGCCCAATGTCCAACGACCAAACTTTCGTCTTGACGACTGAGCGACCTGGCGAAAGGGCAGAACCTACTGCCCAAGGCACGATTCTTTTATAAGCATTTAAAACGTTAGCACGAAGTTTTGCCGGGAGAATCGTGCGCCATGGTCCTGGATTTTTTGAAGAGTTGGAAAAAAGAGAAAAAGATCGGCCTGGCTCTTGGCAGCGGCGCAGCACGCGGGTGGGCGCACATAGGGGTACTCCGGTATCTCAATGAAGCTGGTATCAAGGTGGATTACATCGCAGGCACCAGCATCGGTGCTCTTGT
This sequence comes from bacterium, assembly GCA_022865845.1. Taxonomy (GTDB): domain Bacteria; phylum BMS3Abin14; class BMS3Abin14; order BMS3Abin14; family BMS3Abin14; genus JALHUC01. The sequence goes on from JALHUC010000165.1 coordinate 1,217, forward strand.
GGGGGCTTCCTTCTCCCTCGGGAAGGTGGACGCCCTGGAGCAGTTCGCCCTTCACCTGGATTGGCGGCAGATCCTCTCTTTCCTGGACGTCACCTTTCCGGCATCCGGTCTCATCGAAGGAAAGAAGATCTCGGAGTTCGTCCGGGAACACCTGCAGGAAACAGCGGTCCTGGAAAAGATGCCTATCCCCTTTTGCGCAGTTGCCACCGACCTGAACAGCGGTACTGAAGTCTGCCTGGCTGCCGGTGATCTCCTGGAGGTCATCAGGGCCAGCATTTCCATCCCCGGAATATTTACTCCCGTAAAGAGTGAAGGTAAACTTCTTGTGGACGGAGGCCTGGTTAACCCGGTTCCAGTGAGCGTTGTACGTCAGATGGGTGCGGATTTTGTCATTGCGGTTGATTTGAGTCATGGCTTTCCGAGAATGGATGGTGTAGGCCATCACCCCGCTCCGGAGGAAGAAACCCAAGGGCCTGAGGAGGTCGATACGGACCAGAGCGACCACACGGGTGTCCTTAAGATCGTGAGCGGGTTCAAAGAGAGGATCTCTCTTCTCAATGCCCAATCCCTGTTAAGGAACTGGACGAAAAAAGAGCCCACACTCAACATCTTCGAGGTGATATTGAGCTCCATTAACGTTATGCAGGCACAAATAGCCAGTGCAAAGTTAGCTCTGGATCCGCCGGAGGTGCTCATACAGCCCAGGTTGAGCCACATGGGGTTCATGGAGTTCAACCGGTCTCGGGAAGCCATAGCAGCGGGTTACAGGCAGGCGCGATCTCAACTGGAGGGCCGGGGATAAAGTGGAGACTTTTCGCCCTCACATACTCGAGAAGTTGAAAAAGGGGACCATTTTCGACCTGCTGGTTGTAGGAGGAGGGGCAACCGGATGCGGTGTGGCTATCGATGTTGCCAGCTGAGGACTATCCTCAGGCTCGGTCCCACTTTGAGAGGCGAAAACAAAAATTCCCGAGGCTGAAGTCAATGCCCTGGAAGCCAAGGTGGGGCCGCCATTTGGGGGGCCGGAATAGGGAACAGGTGGTGGCTTGTGATGGAAGCACGGTGAACAGCCGCGCATTTTTTACTCCGCACACATGTAAGAAAGCGAACTTTTTTATGCGAATGCGAAAAAAGTATTGTATATTGGTAATATAAAAGACCGTAATATAACGGTGGCGGATCTACCGCCGAAAACCTGCTGCTCGCCCTCTAACCAACACTGCAGAGGCTAGGTTTCCCATGCAGTACAACCCAAGACAGAAAGAGATCCTGCTCCTGGTCCAGCGCCGGGGATTCGTGTCCAATGAAGAGCTGGCCCAGGCTTTCAATGTGACGCCGCAGACGATTCGAAGGGATATCAACCAGCTTTGCCTGGAAGGGTTGCTGCGGAGATATCATGGCGGCGCCGGACTGCCATCGAGCGTGGAGAACGTTGCCTATACGACCCGCCAGGTCACATGTCTGGAGGAGAAGAGACGCATTGCCAGGGCGGTTGCGAAAAAAATTCCGGACCAGGCCTCTCTTTTCATAAACATCGGAACGACCACGGAGGAGGTGGCCAAAGCCCTTCAGGACCACAGAGGGCTTCGTATAATCACCAATAACCTCAATGTAGCAGCCATATTGAGCCAGAATTCCAGCTTTGAAGTCATCATCGCCGGAGGTGTCGTCAGATCGCGTGACCTGGGTATCACCGGTGACGCGACCATCGATTTCATGAACGATTTTAAAGTGGATTTCGGTATTATCGGTATCTCCGGCATCGATATTGACGGCTCCCTGCTGGACTTCGATTACAGTGAGGTGCGAGTAGCCCAAACCATTATCAGGAACTCGCGAAAGGTGTTCCTGGTGGCTGACCACACCAAGTTCGGTAGAGCCGCCATGGTCAAGCTCGGTCGATTGTCCCAGGTGGACGCGCTGTTCACAGACCGAATACCACCCCAGGAACTGATAACCATCCTCACTGACGCCAGCGGAAAGCTGCATGTCGCAGGGGACTAGGGTGAAAAAGGGACCCTGTAACATATGAGCCAATGGTCCGATGGTCGGGTAGGAAAACTGGGCGTTCATTTGCGAACATCCAGTGGCCATGGTATTATTACCACACAACGTTTTATGCTTGACCATGACACCTGGCCAAGTGTTATTTCCTGCACCGGTCAGTTGTCACCCTACCACTAAGGCCCAGTTTAGACCGTCCGCGCTGAAGGGTGCGCCCCGAAAGGAAGCGTTAAGGTGTCTTTGATCTTCGACGAAGTTACCAAGAAGGTTGAGCGCGACATTCACCTTTCAGAGGTCAGCCTGGAGTTGAAACCGGGGTCGCACAACATCCTGCTTGGCCCGACCCTTTCGGGCAAAACCTCCCTCATGCGGCTTATGGCGGGCCTGGATCGACCCACGTCAGGGTGTGTCCATGCTGACGGCCAGGACGTCACCGGCCATTCGGTGCGTAAGCGCAATGTGGCCATGGTCTACCAGGAGTTCATCAACTACCCATCCTTCACAGTTTACGAAAACATAGCCTCACCTCTCCGGCGCGCCAGGGTGGATAAGGTGGAAATCGACCGTCGTGTCCGGGGCACGGCGGAAATGCTCCACATCACCGAACTACTCCACCGAAAGCCGGCAGAGTTGAGCGGCGGTCAGCAGCAACGTACGGCACTGGCGAGGGCCCTCATCAAGGAGGCCGGCCTGCTGCTCCTTGACGAGCCCCTCGTCAACCTCGACTACAAGCTCCGGGAGGAGCTCAGAACAGAACTGCGGGAAATATTCAACAGGAGGCAGACGATTGTCGTCTATGCCACCACGGAGCCTTCGGAGGCGCTATTGCTTGGGGGAACCGTTTTCATTCTCGATGAAGGGCGGGTACTGCAAACCGGCCCTACCGCTGATGTTTATCGCAAGCCGGCCTCCATACGCGTGGGACAGATCTTCAGCGATCCGCCGATGAACCTCCTGGCGGGTATCATTGAAGGCAAGGAGGTGCGGATCGCGGATGAAATTTGCTTTCCCCTGCCTCCACACATGGCCGGTCTTGCCCCGGACCAATACTGTTTCGGGGTGCGGGCCCACAGATTTTCCTTAACGCGCTCTTCCCCTCAGGACGTGGAGATCGAAGGGCGGGTGGAACTGGCTGAAATAAGCGGTTCAGAGACCTTTATCCACATGTCGCTAAACGGCATTGCCTGGGTCGTTCTTGAGGAAGGCGTGCATCCATTCCGCATAGGCGAAGTACTCCGCGTTTTCGTGGACCCGGGAGGCCTGTTTGCATACGATGGATCGGGAAAGCTGGTTCGCTCCCCCTTTGCCAGTCCAATACCGCAGTCTGAACCTGAAGAGGTCAACGATGGCGGCTATTGAATTTCAGGATATTGCCCACAGTTACGAAGAGATCCCCGGCCAGGAGAGCGATTGGGCCATCAAGCCCATGGACATCACCTGGAAAGACGGCGGGGCCTATGCCCTTCTCGGGCCATCAGGTTGCGGCAAGACGACCCTGCTTAACATCATCTCAGGGCTCATCCAACCGACCCGGGGTCGGTTGAAATTCGACGATCTGGACGTCACAAACCTCCCCACAAAGGAAAAAAACATCGCCCAGGTTTTCCAGTTCCCCGTTATATACGACACCATGACGGTGTACGGCAACCTGGCATTTCCCCTTCGGAACCGCGCCATGACAAAGCGGGACATCCAGATGCGGGTAAGCGAAGTGGCCGAGATGCTCGATCTTACGTCAGACCTCAATCGCAGAGCATCCGGCCTGACAGCGGACGGCAAGCAGAAGATATCACTGGGACGTGGACTTGTTCGCAGCGACGTGGCAGCGATTCTTTTCGACGAACCCCTGACCGTCATAGATCCTCACGTAAAGTGGCAGCTCCGACGCAAGCTCAAGGAGATCCACGAGCGCTTCGGTCGGACGTTCATATACGTCACCCACGATCAGAATGAGGCGCTTACCTTCGCCGACCAGGTTGCTGTCATGAACGAGGGCCGGATCCTGCAGGTGGGAACTCCCCAGGAGCTCTTTGAAAATCCCAGTCACACCTTTGTGGGCTATTTCATCGGGAGCCCTGGAATGAACCTTCTGCCCTGCAGCCTTGACGGCAACGTTGCGATCGTTGATGGCGGGCGTATTCAGTTGGGCAGCCGCGCCGGAACCCCTGCGCCCAAGGGGGACCTGGAACTCGGCATCCGTCCCGAATTTCTCAAACTGGACCGGGAAAAGGGTGAAGGAGCCGTTGAGGTGACCATTGTTTCCGTAGAGGATCTGGGAACCTTTCAGATCGCCACGGTTCAACTTGGACGACAGGTCGTTAAAGTAAAGCTCTGGGAGAAACAGGAGATCAGCCCCGGTCCAGGCTATCTGAGTTTCCCTCCGGAGCGGACCAAGCTTTACGCGGACGGCCAACTTTTGATGGGCTAACAAAAAGTCCATCAAGCAGTCCCGCCACCTGTCCTGAGCTTGTCGAAGGATCGGCGGGACTGGAGTGGGGGCCACACTTGCGAGGTTGTCAATTTCTGGAGTGAGTGATTGATGAACAAACCCTGGAACAACAAAGCCTGGTTCCTTGTCCTTCCGGTAGTTATCGTCGTCTCTTTCAGTGCGATCATTCCCCTGATGACGGTGGTGAACTACTCCGTCCAGGACATCTTCGGCCCCGGGCAGCGGGTCTTCGTGGGCACCGAGTGGTTCAAGGACGTGTTGTCCGACAGCCGGTTGCGTGACGCGTTGTGGCGCCAGTTTACCTTTTCCGGTCTGGTGCTGCTCATTGAGATCCCTCTCGGCGTGCTCATCGCCCTGGCCATGCCCAAGCGCGGCATCGGCGTCCCCGTGACCCTGGTGCTCCTCGCGCTGCCTCTCCTCATTCCCTGGAACGTCATAGGAACCATCTGGATCATCTTCACCCGTCCGGATATCGGATTGTTCGGCGTCATTGTGAACGGCCTCGGTGTGGCGTTCGACCACACCGCGGCGCCCCTGGATGCCTGGATCACAGTCATGTTGATGGAGGTGTGGCACTGGACATCGCTGGTGACCCTTTTAGCCTATGCCGGGCTCCAGGCGATCCCTGAAGCCTACTTTCAGGCCGCCCGGATCGATGGTGCTTCCACGTGGGCAACCTTCTGGTACATCCAGCTCCCGAAGATGCGCGGAGTGCTGACTATCGCCATATTGCTGCGTTTCATGGACAGCTTCCTGATCTACGCCGAACCGTTCGTTCTCACCGGCGGAGGCCCGGGGAACTCCACCACTTTCCTTTCCATCTATCTCGTCAAGGTGGCGGTGGGTCAGTTTGACCTCGGGCCCGCGGCGGCCTTCTCCCTCATCTACTTCATGATCGTACTGCTGTTCAGCTATCTGTTCTACCAGGCGCTCATGCGAGTGGGAACGAGGGACGGGTGATGAGAATAAACAAAAGGTCCATAGGCCTCGCCATCTACCTTGGGCTGCTGATGCTTCCCATTTACTGGATGCTCAACATGTCCCTCCGGACCAATGCGGACATCCTGGGGGTGTTCTCCCTTTACCCCAAGGACCCCACCTTCGCGAACTACGTCAAGATATTCAAGGACTCAGCCTGGTATTCCGGGTACATCAACTCCATCATCTATGTCAGCATGAACACGGTCATCTCCCTGTTGGCTGCTCTGCCGGCGGCCTACGCCTTCTCCCGGTACCGGTTCATGGGCGACACCCACATGTTCTTCTGGCTTCTCACCAACCGGATGGCCCCCGCGGCAGTGTTCCTTCTGCCCTTTTTCCAGCTCTACTCGACCTTCGGGCTCATCGACACCCACATTGCGGTCGCCCTGGCCCACTGTCTGTTCAACGTTCCCCTTGCTGTATGGATCCTGGAGGGGTTCATGTCAGGAGTGTCCCGCGAGATCGACGAGACGGCCTATATCGACGGGTATAGCCTCCCCCGGTTCTTTCTGACGGTCTTTGTGCCCCTGATCCGCACAGGCATCGGTGTGACCGCCTTCTTCTGCTTCATGTTCTCGTGGGTGGAGCTCCTGTTGGCCAGGACCCTGACGGTGACGAACGCCAAGCCCATCGCCGCCACAATGACCCGCACGGTCAGCGCGACCGGCCTCGATTGGGGGCTTCTCGCCGCCGCGGGCGTCCTCACCATAGTCCCTGGAGCCCTTGTGATCTGGTTCGTCCGAGACTACATTGCCAAGGGCTTTGCTCTGGGCAGAGTATGAGAGGAGAGTTGCCATGAGCATGGAGTGGATGGCCTGGACCCTGCCCACAGCGGTATTCTTCATCGTCATTGGGGCCATGCTCGCCGGGATGACGGTCTGGCAGTTCGTTTCCCCGTCGGTCCTGCGAAAGGGGTTGCTGCCCATTTCCACCACCCGCGGCGACCGGCTGTTCATTGGACTTTTAGGTTCCGGTTACATCCACCTCGGGTGGATCGCTTCCACCGACTGGAGTATCTGGATAGCGTTAGGGATCTCGGTCATATTTTTAACCCTCATGATGCGCTACGGTTGACCTGCCGTTATCAGTGCATCCTGTATTTGATGAAACAGCGGGTGCCCCCCTCGACCTGCTGGTGTTGCCCAATATCGAGGGGAATTTAAGGAGGTAGGGCCATGGGGTACGTG
>JALHUC010000166.1 GCA_022865845.1 bacterium
AAGGGTAAAGGCCGGGAAGCTGGTAAAAATCATCAATGTTGAAAAAGTTCCTTTCCCGGGAAGCTATATATATTCCCGGATGCTCAGCAAGAATATGGTGTAGGGTCGATGTACCGCTTTTCATGGCTCCGACAATGATGAAATCGGGTAGACGCCCCTCCGTACACTGGATTCCTCCTTCATTTCCTTCTTTCGTCCCCTGAACAATTGCTTTTCCTGCCATTATCATTCCCTCTCCTCAATCGGAACGAAGACCCTCATTTAAACTTCGCTCATCCAGCAAGGGTCCTGATCCTAAGTATCCTGCTAATCCCCGTTCGAAGGCATTACGGCCAGGATCTCCTCCATATTCTTTTCGGAGGCTTGCCTGGCCCCACACGAACATGCCTGAGCTGCCATCTGCATAACCGCTCTCTGGTTCGGATCCGACCGAAGTATAGCGACGGTCGAGGTGAGGGACTTTCCATCATCTACGACCAGGCAAGCACCTGACGACACCAGGGTGACGGCAATATCCCTAAAATTGTGGAGCTGGGGTCCTGTCAGGACCGGCACGCCGTGCATAGCAGGTTCTAGCAGGTTGTGTCCTCCAACCGGCACCAGGCTGCCTCCCACGAAGGCGACGTCCGCCAGGGCATAGAACCCGTCCAGTACCCCCATGGCGTCAACAAGCACAACATCCCCATCAACAGCATTGCCTTTAAGGATATCTGAGTATCTGGTGAAGGGTACACCTTCCTTTTTTAGAAGCCCGGCCACCTCGTCGAACCGTTCAGGATGCCGGGGAACAAGGGCGAGAAGGATTCCCCTGCCTTTTAATCCCCTGACCGCTTCCAGGACAACTTCCTCCTCCCCCGCGTGAGTACTTCCGGCCACCAACATAAAACCGCTCTCAGCCCAACGTCCCACTGCCTCCGGAAGGGACACCGGTTCCGGTACCCGATCGTACTTCATGTTTCCGGTCACTTTAACCGTTTCGGGTCTCGCCCCCAATTCTAAGATCCGCCGAGCGTCCTCCTCGCTCTGCATGAGGAAAAGAGACACCTGCTGCAGGATGGGACGGAAAAACCAGCGGAATCTCAGGTAGCGGGCAAAGGATGAGTCGGAAATACGCCCATTGACCACAATGACAGGGATGTCCCGCTTAAAACAGGCTGCGAAGAAATTGGGCCAGATCTCAGTTTCGGCAGTAATGAAGATCTCAGGGTTGACACGACGGATAGTCTTATCAACAACAAAAGGTAGATCCAGGGGAAAATAAAAGATGGTTTCTACGAAGCTACACTCTCTTTTTGCTGTCTCCTGACCCGTGACCGTCACGGTGGAAAGAACGATGCGGCCCCTGGCAATCTCATCCTCCTCCAAAAGCTCAAGCATGGGGGCCACAGCCCTCACCTCTCCAACCGAGACGGCATGGCACCAGACTGTCTTTTCCACCATAACCGGTGAACCGCCGAACCTCTGTGCCAGCCCCAGCCTTCTTTTTTTTACGAAGACCAGCTGGTAGATGACC
>JALHUC010000167.1 GCA_022865845.1 bacterium
GGAGACATAGGAGGCACAAAAACAGCCCTGGGGCTTTTCAGTCAGGAGTTGGGGCCCGCCCGCCCTGTGACGGAAAAGGTCTTCTCCAGTGCGTCCCACGGCAGCCTTGAGGAAATAGTCGTCGAATTTCTCAACCAGGCGTGTCCAGGTCATATCGAGACTGCCTGTTTCGCTGTTGCGGGACCCATCCTGTCCGGCAGGGCGATCGTGACAAACCTTCCCTGGACGGTGCACGGCACAACACTCTCCACTGCCATGGATATCGGCAAGGTCAAGCTCATCAACGACGTTCAAGCGGTGGCATGTTCTATTCCTTTCCTCGAAAAAAGTAATATGAGAACCTTAAACCACGGTATACCCGCGGCAGATGGAACGATGGCGGTTATCGCAGTGGGAACTGGTCTGGGCGAAGCCTTCCTCACCTGGGACGGTTCCAAATACCTGGGCCACCCCACCGAAGGCGGCCATACCGACTTCGCACCGGGCGATGAGCAGCAGGCAAGCCTCCTGGCTTACCTCAGGAACAAGCGGAACCATGTGAGCTGGGAAATTGTCTGTTCGGGAATCGGGATTCCCAATATCTACGACTACCTGGCAAGCACCGACAATTACGACAGATACAAAAACACCGGACTCCTGATGGAAATACCTGTATCTCCCGGGGATCGCACCCCCGCTATAATCAGTGCGACCCTCGACAAGGACCCACCTTGCCCCCTGTGCGCTGACACGGTGGAGATATTCGTTTCCATCCTGGGAGCAGAGTCGGGAAATCTTGCCCTCAAAACCATGGCAACCGGCGGCCTTTACCTGGGTGGAGGCATTCCACCCAGGATACTGAAGGCCCTTGAGGCCAGCTCCTTTATGGAGGCGTTCACTTCCAAAGGACGGCTGGCTCCCATGATGGAGGAAATACCGGTCCACGTCATCCTCAACCCCAGAGCGGCGCTAATAGGCGCTGCAATGGAAGCGTTCAAGATGCAACAGGAATCCCGGAATCTCGATTGAATTTTATTTTTGATTCTGAGGATAAAAAACCTTGATGCCAACTGGCTTCTCCGGATACAGGTTGCCATTGTCATCCGTTCAGGACGGTTAGCGGATTACGCTGAGCGGCTAACTTAGGGAAGATCCGGCCCCAGAGGAAAAACGATCCGCGCACACCCCGGCCGGGGGCTGAACGAAACCCATTTCGTATTTTGGCCGAAGTCTCGGGGTGGTTATCCACACCCATTTATGTTACAGCGAAAAGACACACATGGAATATAACGATCCGGTTGGATCGTTCCACCAGGACCCCGACACAACAGGAAGGATTCCTCAATGCCCAAGGCGGTTTTCAACAACACCATCATCGCAGATTACGATGACACCATCCTCCTGGAAGGGACCCACTATTTTCCTCCAGAGACGGTCGACATGAAGTACCTGCAGTTCAGTGACACTTCAACATTGTGTACCTGGAAGGGAACAGCGATCTACTATAATGTCGTTGTGGGCGACCTTGTAGGCCATGACGCTGCCTGGTCCTATCGTGAGCCTTCAAGGGCGGGCAAAGATATCAAGGATCACATAGCCTTTGGGGAAGAAGTTGATATCGTTCCGTGAACCAGGAGGTTCACGATCCACCCGAGAGGGAGAGTGGGAGAGAAGAGAGGATAGCGGTTCGGACTTTTCCCCCACTCACCCCCTCACCCACTCCCCCACTCCTGAAGCGAGAATTTCGAAATGAGATTCTGATATGCCAGTATCGAAATTCGATGCAGTGATCATCGGCTCCGGGCAGGCAGGCAACCCCCTGGCGGTCAAGTTCGCCGCTTCAGGGAAAAAGGTCGCGCTGGTGGAAAAGGAGCATATCGGCGGCTCTTGCGTCAACGTGGGATGTTCACCCACCAAGACCATGGAGGCAAGCGGCCGTGTCGCTCACCTTGTGAACCGGGCAGCCGACTACGGTGTGACTTTCAAAGGACCCGTCACCGTGGACATGGAGACGGTTCGTCGCAGAAAACGTGACATCGTGACCAGTTTCAGTTCCGGCGACGAAGCTAAACTTTTGCGCAGGGGAGTTGAGATCCTGTGGGGTGAAGCCCGGTTTACTTCCGGGCAAGAGATCGAGGTCGCACTTAACGACGGCGGCACACGCCTTCTGAAAGCCGACCTAATATTCATTGATACCGGAACACGCCCTGCGGTCCCGGATATAGTCGGCCTGCCTGAATGCAGCATACTTAACAACGGGACGATCATGGAACTGGATCGGGTTCCCGAACATCTCATGATCATCGGCGGCGGATATGTGGGCATGGAATTCGCCCGCATGTTCAAAAGATTCGGATCCGAGGTCACTATCGTTCACCGGGGCGCCCATGTGCTGAGCCAGGAAGACGAGGACCTGGCGCAGGCTATACAGGAGATCTTTACGCGCGACGGCATCAGGATCATTCTACAGGCCGACACCCACAGCGCGGCACAGGACCCTGATGGCACTATCCATCTCAAATTGACCTGCCTGGAGGGTGAAGAAACGATCTCAGGCACCCACCTCCTTTTAGCCGCGGGCCGCACACCCAACACAGACATGCTCAACCTGTCCGCTGCCGGTGTAAAAACGGATGAGAGAGGTTACATCATTACCGACAGCCGGCTGCAGACCTCCACCCCGAACATCTACGCTCTGGGCGACGCCAAGGGAGGTCCAGCCTTCACACATATCGCCTACGATGATTATCGGGTAGTCAAATCCAACCTGTTTGAGAACGGCGATGTCACCATTGAGAACAGAGCGGTTCCCTACGTCGTCTTTATCGACCCCCAACTCGGCAGGATCGGGTTGTCAGAGAAGGAGGCGACGGAGCGGGGAATACCATATAAAATGGTTAAGATGCCCATGGCCCACGTGGCCAGGGCCCTGGAGGTTGACGAGACTGACGGTTTCATGAAAGCCCTTGTAGATCCAGGGTCCGGCCGGATCCTGGGTTTCGCCTGCCTGGGTATGGAAGGGGGAGA
>JALHUC010000168.1 GCA_022865845.1 bacterium
CTGTATATGCTGGAGGAGGCCAAGACCGGGGGACCGGCCGAAAGTGACCCTGACCTTGCGGCGGCCATGTTCAGAGAGTCGGTCCGCGTCCTGGGCCCTGCCGGCTACAGGCAGTACGAGATCACCAACTTTGCACGACCAGGGCGAGACAGTCTGCACAACACCGTGTATTGGGAGGATGGGGATTTCATAGGTCTCGGTCCGTCGGCCCACAGTTCCATCACCCTTGACGGTGTCCGGGTCCGTTGGCGAAACCGCCCCGATATCGAGGCCTATCTCAAGGATCCAGCTTCCTGCCATGAGGAGCTTTCCCGGGAGGGAGGGACCGACAGGGCCAGGGAGGCCCTCATTCTGGGCTTGCGGATGACAAAAGGGGTGAACAGACCCACCTTTGCGCGCAGGTACGGATTCGATCCCATGGAGTTTTTGAAACCGCACCTTGGGGAATTGATGGAGTTGGGGCTGATACGGTTCAGTGCGGATCGAGTGCGGCTTACGACGAGGGGGTCCTTGTTTTCCAACGAGGTGTTCGTCAGAATTCTCTGATCCAGGATCTCGCTTCCAGGGGTTCCGGACTCAGACCAGGATCGAAAAGCAGAGCTTGAATTCGGGAGTATTTCCCAGTTGTATTTTCCAGTTTTACGATGTGGGTTCCTTCTGCTACTATCCGCAGCCAATTGATAACGGATTTATCCTCATAAGCATGGACCATGCGAACCGGAGCCTGTTCATCAAATAATGAAGAATACCAAACCACTTATCACTTTTACCGCGCCTGCTCTCGGGGGCGGTATAGGCCGCACCATCGTCAACCTTGCCAACGCTTTTGTCGACCTGGATTATCCGGTTAACCTGCTTCTGGACGAGCCGCAGCATCTGTACGAAGGATCTCTTAGGGCCGGCATTGAAACCCACCATCTTGAGACGTCCAATGTCATAGGCGGAGTCCTTTTTTTCGGCAATTACATCAGACGCCAAAGACCCTCGGTTCTCCTTACACCCGTCGTCAGGCACACAATGCTGGCAGTACGAACAAAGTATCTTCTGAGGGCACAATTCAAGATCTTTCCCTTGATCCACAACACCTACAGCCGTTCTTTCTGGAATCTGGCCCCAGGGAAAAAAGATCGTTGCATCAGGAAAATACGGAAATATTACTCTCAATGTGACGGGATCATCGCCGTATCCAGGGGTGTCGCTGATGATCTGTGCACCTTGACGGGGTTCTCGGAAGACCGGGTGAAAACTCTTTATAATGCGGTGGTCACCGAAGAACTGGGAAATTCGGCCCTTGACCAGGTAGACCACCCCTGGTTTACTCCTGGTCAGCCACCCGTGATCATCAGTGTCGGCCGGCTACACTTTCAGAAGAACTATCCCCTTCTCATTGAATCTTTCGAACTGGTTCGACGACACATGCGCTGCCGTCTCATGATCGTCGGTGATGGGGATGAAAGGGAAGACCTTGAGGCCCGAGCCCGTTCATCGGTATATTCTGATGATATTCATTTGACCGGCCACCAGAACAACCCCTTTGCCCTTGTCAAGCGCTCTTCCGTATTCGTTCTCTCATCACTCTACGAGGGACTCCCTACGGTGCTCATCGAAGCCCTGGCGGTAGGGACCCCTGTCGTCTCCACTGATTGCATGAGCGGTCCGGCGGAGATTCTGGATCATGGTCGTTACGGACCCATCGTTCCCATGGGCGATCCGGAGGCTCTGAGCCGCGCGATAATGGAAGTGCTGCGTAACCCGCTTCCCTCAGAGACCCTGATAAAAGCCTCTGAGAGGTATCGGGACCGAAACGTGGCTGTTTCTTACCTGAGGGCCTTCGGGATGATCGGAGGCGGTGAGGGTCTTCAGAGAAGTTCCCCATCGTTGTCAGGTGATGAGTAAAATGGCGGATCCAGTGAAAAAGCGGGCGCTCCTCATGGGGTTTTTCTCTACGGTCGGTGATGTGGACTGTCTTCAGTTTGTTGGTCGAAGTCTCGATCACCTCTCAATACCTTTTGATGTTGCCCCCTACTCCCAATCTGTCCGAAGGGAGATCCCGGGGGCTGTTGATCCGCGGAAGACGGATGCCGGCATATACAGTCACCTGATCATCGTCTGCGGTCCCTGCTGGAAGGAATTTTTCAGGCGTCAGAAAGTGGACCTGGACCGGTTCAGAAATTGTCTGAAGATCGGCGTCAACCTGACCATGATAGATCCGGTCGAAGTGTGGAACCCATTCCACATTCTCATTGAAAGAGATTCGGATAGAGCTGCCAGACCTGACCTGTCGTTTCTGGAGCCTGCCAGAGAGGTTCCGTTCGTGGGCCGCTGCCTTGCTCCCGGTCAGCAAGAATATCGTGAGCGTCAGCGCCACGATCTGGCCAATCGAGCCATCAACGACCTCATCGCCAGGAAAGGGCTTGCCGTTGTCGACATCGACACGCGGTGGCCTTTTTCCAGCAACCGCCATGGTTTGAAGGATGCGAACCAGGTTTTCACGGTTATCAAACGCACCGATGTTCTTCTGACGACCCGACTTCACGGTCTTGTCTACGCCCTCAAAGCGGGCATACCGGTCATAGCTGTGGATGCCGTTTCCGGTGGAGACAAGGTGACTGCCCAGGCCCGGACCCTGGGGTGGCCGATGGTCGTTTCGGCTGAAATGGCCACTTTCGAGTGGATGGACCAGGCCTTTGAATGGTGCCTGTCTCCAGAGGCGAAAAGGGCTGTGGAAACCTGTCGGCAGCATATCCTGCCGGCTCTGCGCGACACCGAAGAGGAACTGATCGCGGCGTTGTCAACACAAGCCCCTCTTCAGGAACCAGCCACTCAGTTGAAAAGGCCGCGATTCCACAGGTGGCTTCAGCGCAGGAAACCGACCCTGTTCTGATACATTTAAGTGCGAGTCATGTGAGGTTGACAGTGAGGGGAATGCTGCTCTCTAACGAAGTTTTCGTCCGGATGCTGGGCGATGGATAGCTCGTAGAACGCAGAACACAGAACGCAGGAGAAGATCAAAAGCAATTTTACGCTTTCCTTTGGACTTTGGGCTTTGGACTTTGGACTCGAAAGCGCTTTCGATTAGGTACTTGCCCAATGGCGCTTTGCTGGTTATGTTACAACCCATCATCGGCCCGGCGTCTTCGAGGGGTTGTTGTATGATTTCGTTCCTACGTAACGGGAGAAAAGGTTGAGCCAAGCCCTTTGGTCAGAGCGCCATCATGAGATACTCATGGCACTTATCCGGTTCCATATTGGAACAGCGGAACCGGTGGGCTCCAAGACCCTCGTGGAGCGGTGCCGGCTTAACGTCAGTCCGGCCACCGTGAGGAGCGTTCTGGCTGAGCTCGAGGGCGAGGGGTACCTGAGCCAGCCTTATACTTCAGCCGGCAGGGTCCCAACCGAAAAAGCCTACCGCTACTATGTGGACAACCTGCTGGGGCAACGGTTCTCAGATAACCGGGTCCATGCCAAACATATCCAGCTGGCACTTCGGGAGTTTTCCGGTGGAGTGGAGGATCTCCTCAAGTGGACCTCCAGGGTCCTTTCGGACATGTCCCGTTATGCCGGAATCGTTATTCCTCCGAAACGTTTAGGTAGCCTCTTCAAAAAGGTTACCTTCGTACGCATCAGCAGAGAGAGGGTGCTCACAGTCCTGGTCTCCGTATCGGGTGTGACTCGCAACAAGCTGGTCCATACCGGGGAAGATCTCTCACAGGAAGTGTTAGACAGAATGTCCAGCTACCTGAACCAGCGCTATTCCGGTTTGAGCCTGGACGAAATGAGAGGGAGGGTGGAAAAAGACCTTGAGCAGGACCTTGAGAGTTTCGACCTGTGGATGAAGTCTGCTCTGCACCTTGGAAAACGCATGTTCGACGGTCCGGACAGTGATGAGGTCTACCTTGAAGGAGGTTCCCGCTTCCTGGATATGCCGGAGTTCATGGCTGACATGGAAGGAATGAGGGGGATCTTCCGCCTGTTCGAGGAAAAGAGGGGGCTGGTGGCCCTTCTCGACCAGACTATCAAGGCCAAGGACATGATGGTCTTTATTGGGTCTGAAAGCGGAATATCAGAAATGAAAGGGATAAGCCTGGTGGTCTCGACATACGGCCGCGAAACGGGCCCCTTGGGAGCTGTGGGTGTTATGGGTCCTTCAAGGATGGATTATAACCAGGTTATCCCCCTGGTCAGATCGGCAGCGGAGGCTGTGAGCGAAAACTTTACCAACACTGATAACCCCCAGGAGGGAAATATTTGAACCGTTCAGGCAGAAAAGATAAAGGCAACGGCAACGGGATCAATATTCCGGTGACCGATATTGAAGAAACGACAGTCGAAACTACCGAAGACGAGCCTGTTGAGACGGAACCTGTGACTATTTCCAGGGAGGAATACGAAGCTCTCACAGCCCGGGCTGCCCATTCCAGGGAACAGTACCTCCTGGCTGTGGCCGATTTCGAGAACTTCCGCAAACGTGCGGAAAAGGAGAAAACGGATATCGTCTGTTTTGCCAACGAAAACCTCATCTACAAGCTTCTGCCTGTCCTGGATAACCTCCAGAGAGCCCTTTCCATAGAACTGGATCAGGCCGGGATCGACAGTGTCCTGGAAGGTGTGCGTATGGTTAGCGATCAGCTCTATTCCGTTCTGGGTGCCTGCGGACTTGAGCCGGTGGATGCTGTTGGTGGTCTATTCGACCCTCAGTATCATGAAGCTGTGGGGGTCCTGCCCTCACTGGAGCACGATGAGGGCACCGTTATTTCGGAGCTTCAAAAAGGATACAGCCTGAAAGGAAAGATCCTGAGGCCTTCCATGGTTCATGTGGCTGGCCCACCATCCGGGGACAAAGACAACGAGGGAGACAACTGATCAGATGGCAGCCCATATAGACTACTACGAGATCCTGGAGGTCGGGCGTGATTCCGGCCCTGAAGAGCTAAAAAAGGCCTATCGGAAATTGGCCATCCAGTACCACCCGGACCGAAACCCGGACAACAAGGAGGCCGAGGAAAAGTTCAAGGAGCTGAGCGAAGCCTATTCCATCCTCTCCGACCAGGAAAAAAGGAGTCGGTATGATCAGTTCGGTCACGCCGGAGTGTCCGGTAACGGAGGGTTCCCAGGGGGCTTTGATTTTTCCGGTTCATTTTCAGATGTTTTTTCGGACATATTCCAGGATTTCTTCGGAGGCGGCCGACAAGCAAATCAGCAGAAGGGGTACAGGGGGGACGATCTCCGTTACCGCATGGCAGTTACCTTTGAGGAAGCAGTTTTCGGAGCCAAGAAAGAGATCATCTATCCGAGGCTCACCGAGTGTGAAAAGTGTCTCGGTGACGGTGTCGAGCCGGGGCACAGCCCAGTGGTTTGCACCGTATGTGACGGAAAAGGCGAGGTCCGGTACCAGCAGGCCTTCTTTACCATGTCCCGGACCTGCCCCGGTTGCGGCGGGAGGGGCAGGATTGTTGAACACCCATGTACCAAATGTAAGGGTGAAGGCAGGGAAAAAAAGCAGTGTAACCTTACTGTGCGCATCCCGCCGGGTGTGGATGAGGGCAACCGTCTCAGGATCAGAGGTGAAGGAGACGGCGGCCTGTCTGGTGGTGGATCGGGAGATTTGTTTGTACAGATCGAGGTGCAGGAGCACCCATTTTTCCACAGGGAGAATGAAGATATCATCTGCGAGGTGCCCATCAGGATGGAGGTGGCTGCCGTTGGAGGCGCGGTTGAAATACCCACTCTCGAAGGCCCTACGGAACTTAAGATCCCTGCCGGCACCCAGCCTGGGCAAGTGTTTAGCCTGAGAGGCAAGGGAGTTCCCAGGCTCCAGGGGTCGGGGAGGGGCGATCAGTACGTTCGTATTAACGTTGAGGTCCCATCCAAAATAACAAAAAAACAGAAGCAGCTTCTTGAAGAGTTCACATCCGAATCCAAATCTTCCGCATACAAGGCTGTCTCCAAGTTCTCTAAGAAATTCTTGAAGTACTGGGAGGAATAGTTCGGTAATCGGTAAACGGTGATCGGCAAGAAATTTCAAATTTCAAAAAGACCCAAAATCCAAGATCCAAAATATCTCAAGCCTCACGCCCGTTCGTCACACCACATGGGTGACTCACTCAAGACGCCAAGGACGCAAAGAAGATCAAGTAATAGGGTTTAATACCTGGAATTTCCTTCTTTCCTTTGCGAGCTTTGCGGCTTTGCGTGAGATCGCTTTAACCGATTTCAATGGAACCGTGCCCTTTCTAGACACTAGACTCTAGATACTAGACCCTGCCTTTCCCTTCCTCCTCAGTTGTGCGGGGCCATCTTTTCTGATAGGTTTTCTTATTACTAAATTCTTATTGTCTAAAACGATTGTTATTTGACCTAACCACGGGAGAGTGGGCATGAGTGACACACCCGAAACCGCTCCAAAAGCTCCCAAGTCACAGGATCAGCCCGTTTCCGGGAACACTGGGGCCAGATCTGTGAAAACGCCCGATCCTGGTAAAAGGGGAGGGGTCAGGATCAAGATCGGAGTGAAGATCACGACTGTCGTGGTCGTTGTGATGACAATACTCGCAGTGGTTAACGTTCTGTTTATACGTAACAAATTC